>DAOWAQ010000171.1 GCA_030634505.1 Calditrichia bacterium | reverse complement strand
TTATTCGGTTTATCATCAATTCTGATTGAGACTTCAACCGTATCGCGAACATAAAATAGAAAAGTGATGAGAGTATCCGTTGGATTTGGGTAAGCAGGTAAAATGCAAAAATTATTTGGAATACCTGAAACACACCGCGGCTGCCAATCATCCGGGTCATCTCTTAAAACGAGGTTAAATTCATCGGTTTCAGTAATTCCTGAGAATGAGATAATAATTGGACTTGTATCTTTCTTGCAGCCAATCATTATTATAGCAATTAAAATAATAAGAAGATTTTTATTCTTCAATTTCTATTTCTCAATGACAAGTGACCAATGACTAATGACTAATAACTATTTTTTAAACATTTTCAAAACCGTCATCATAGCGTGCTGTGTATCCATTTCAGCAATCTGACGGCGAATTTTTGTGAATTCTTTATATTTTTCAAAATCCTGCAGTTTTTCGTCTTTTCTGGTTCCGCTTTTTAAAATGTTTATAGCCGGAAAAATTCTTTTATCTGCTAAATCCCTGTCTAAAACAATTTCACAATTACCGGTTCCTTTAAATTCTTCAAATATAATTTGATCCATTCTGGAACCAGTATCAATTAAAGCTGTAGCAATAATAGTTACTGAACCTCCATTTTCAACATTTCGCGCTAATCCAAAAAATCTCCTCGGGATCTCAAGCGCTCCGGCAGAAACACCACCAGACATTGTTCTGCTTGTGCCGTGCCCGGCAGCATTAAAAGCACGACCCATTCTTGTTAAGCTGTCAATTAATACTACAATATCCCTGCCGCATTCCAGTTCAGTTCTGACATGCGCCAGAGTGATATTAGTCAGGAATACATGCTGTCCGGCACTTTTATCGCTGGTACTGGCAAATACTTCAGCCTTAACCTGTCTTTTAAAATGAGTTACTTCCTCCGGTCGTTCATCTATGAGTAAAGCAATAACTCTTGTTTTGGGAGAAGTGATATTAACAGCATGCGCAAATTGTTCCAGTAACATGGTTTTCCCTGCTTTAGGGGGAGAAACGACCATTGCCCGGGTTCCTTTGCCGATGGGTGCAAACATGTCAATGATTCGCATACTGTTGTGTTCACTTTTAGAAAAATCAAATCGTTCTTCCGGATTGATCGCTGTAAGCCGTGTAAAAGGTATTCTGTTTTTAAACTCTTGCGGCGGCATATCACATATCGATTCAATTTCAGTTAAATATAATCCCTTGTTGCCGGTTTCCGCTGTTCCTTTAATAGTTGCACCTTCACACAACTTGTTTTTTCTGATCAGATCAACAGGCACATATATTTGATCCTGTTTAATTAAAATTTCAGGATCGAATAGAAATCCGCCTTTATTACCAATAAGTCTTAGGATTGAATTTTCAACTTTTACCATAATTAAACATCCACATTTAAATGATTTTTTTCATTAAGTTTATTAATTAAAAAAGGTATATAGGAAAAGTAATAATGGTCATTTGGAATTTGCAGACCTATACCCTATACCTTATTACTTATACCTAAACTACCAGTACCACTCCAAATAACCTTCCCAGCGGCTGCCAAAATGCCGGTTGTACAAATAATACAATCCGGGCTGCCAAACAGTAGCTGTGTTTTGTATCCTGATTTCTGTGTTTTGTATTTCATATTTCTGTTGCTGAATATGCACCCAAAGCATCATTTCTGATTTTGGAAATATTGCAACATTTTGTATTGAAAACTGATAGTCCAGCAGATTTGGTGATTCATTGTTATTAAAAAGTATTTGCCCGAAGAATGGGAGTCTGCCCAAATAAGTCATGCCTCCACCTATCCAGCTATATGGATTTCTGTCAGGCAGTTGTAATTCAATCACTGGATGTAAATATGTGTATTTTCCAAATGGAATCCAAATTTGTTGATAAATTAAAGCTATATATTTCGATTCATGATTATCGTGCCTGTAAGATGCATTCGAATAATATCGATAATCGTTTTCAAATTGAATCCCACTTGCCAATTGGAACTGATTTTCCTGACCAAATTGAAAATCTTTTAGATTTATTTGGGAAGATACATAATAATTGGATGAAGATAAATAGTAAAATAATTGTTGGTATGATTTATTTTGATTGTAAAAGTATCTGCCCCTCAGTGTTTGACTCTGCCCGGAATAATTCAAATCAAGTAAAAAATCATCAAGATTCCATTCATCATGTTTAGAAACATTCATCGCCTGTGACAAATTCAAGTATGGTGATATGTAATAAACAATATTTTCAGAATATGAATCTATAATTGATGACTGCTCTCCTTCAAATACAAAAGCAAGGTTATCTGTAAAACCACTCAATGAACCAAAAGTATATTTTTCACCATTTGCTACAGAACGAGATAAATTACCGGAATAATTATTCCATCTTCCATTTAAAAAAATATGCTCATTATCATATTTTTTATCCCAGGAGTATCCGGGATTAATTAAAAAATTTGTTTTTCGGAATTGCGCCTGTATTTGTTGTGATTTGTTCTCATCTGTTTCTGCCAATTGGTAATACAAATAATTTTGCTGACTGCTGTGCAATCGAATAGCATGGGACTGATGTTCGGGGAAAAAGTTAAAATACTGATAATGCATTCCTCTGCCTTGATTATTAAAATTTTGCAACGACAAATTACGGACACGCAATCCCCTTTCAGTATACATGCCGTCTTCCAGCACCTTCCATTTTGATTCTCCCCATTGACCTTCAAATGCATAACGATGCGGTATATCAAAAGTTGAAAATGTCATATCACTGATGGTTTCCTGCATCAAACCAGTAGCATTTGCGATATGATTAAATACGTCCGGATTATTGAAAAATCTTTGACTTAAGTTTTCAGCAGATTTTTGAACGCCATTATATAAATTGCTAATTATATGATTTTTGAATAACTGTTTGTCATAGTCAGATAAATTATTATAATTGAGTCCTAACTCAAATCGCCTTTTTACCCAGCTGAGAAAACTATTTTGATGATGATATCTGTATGGCATTTTCACTTGTCGCGAACCAATGCCAAATTCAAGGCTTCCGGAACCCTGGAGATTAATTGTGTACCTATCTAAATTATGCTGAATTAAATTATTGCTATCAATCAGTTGATGATTAAATCGAGCCGGTTGGATTACAAGCCCTGCAATATCCAATTTGGTTTCAAAATCATAATCGGATGCTTCAATATATCCCAACCACTGGAATTTATTCCTTTCTAAATATAATGTTATAGGAACAGAAGATTGTATTGTGATGTTGCCATAATTAAAATATGTAAATTCTATTAACAATATTGATTGCAAATCTCCACTTAGTTGTTCCAGAAATAGAACGCGTGAGTCGCTTTTCCATTGTGCTGTTTCTATTGTATTGCCCTGATTTACAACATACTCCATTTCGGATATATTACTATTTAAATTTGATATATTATTAACCGTGCTTTTGCCTTTAAAGGGTTTTTTACTAAATATTACATCCCTATTATTTTTTTCCTGGGGTATCATCATTGTAGCAAAATAGCCATTATTCATTTCAAGTTGTTCGATTTTAAAACTTGATATTTCTGTGGCTGGAGTCGGAGGCGTCTGCAAACCAAAATTTCTGGTAATAATTGCAGGGTTTTCTTCCGTACTTGAATGCGAAATATCTAATGTAGAATTAGTATTATTTATTCGATATCTTTCATCACTAACCTGCACTAAATTTCCCTGGTGATTAAAATTCAATGCTACAGAATGATTACTATTTCCCTGCACTTTATCAACCATAAAAAGATATTTGTTTTTGAAAAAGTATGATTTACGTGATATTTTTACATCCTGAATTTGGGTTTCTATTGTTGCTGAAGCTAATGTAGGAGTTTGAAATGCATGTTCCATACTGCTACCAATAGAATCTCCCCAGATTGGATTGCGATAGGTTCCCAAACCATCAATTAAAATTCCATTGTGCGCATAAGGTATTGTGTACCAACTAGTCCGATTATAGTCAGACGTCCATTGTCCATAACCGGGGTCAATTAATATATCATCTCCAAAAGCGCTTAATTCAATTGCCAATGGATCGATGTGCTCATGCCTGTCGGCAAACCATCTTTCCCGCTCACCCAAAACACTGACAAATACCTGTGGATTAAAGAAATTATCTTTGAAAACTGCCTGCCCCATATCGGGATAAAATTGTATATTGTCAGGTTCATTCACAAATGATGATGGTAAATCTCGGTAGACAAAAATCGCCTCAACCATATTTGGTGAAAAGCTATTTCTTTGAGGTAATGATTTAAAATATTTATTATACAGAGCACCCTGACTTGAGAATGGGACAATCAAAGGAAAAATTAAAGTTGAATTATTTAATGCATCATCAAATTTGGCATAAATTCCTTTGCCTTTATTATTTGCCATTACCCAATTTAGTAATCGTATTAATCGAGGATTATCAAATAATCGTATACCGCTTATGTTTTGTAAATGAACAGAAAACGGTGCCAGATAACTCAAAATAAATCTGGCATAATCCACACCTTCCGCATATCCGCCATCTGGTGCAATTAACCCCGCTGCTCTTGCCAGATGTCCCCAGCCGGCATTCCATATTTCATGACGATTGTATGCAACATACTTTTCAGGATGGTCAACTAACATTGCCATTTCTAACAGTGCGATTCCCATAACCATTAAGTGATTATTTGCAGGGGTGTAAGCAAAAGAATTCAATATTTGATCTGTTCTTATAAACATCTTTCTTAAGGTCATTTCCAATACTTCTTCATTGATATCGTTATAGATTAAATCAAGGGCTACACATAATGAAACGATTGCTTGCGCAGATTCCAAGTAATCACCCCACCCTTCGCCAACAATACCACCCTGCAAATTATTATGCAAAGGCGGCTCAGGCAATTGCGAGAGTAAATCTTCTACTTGTAAAAGATATTTGGGATTGTCTTCGACCTTATAAAGAAATGCTATCATTTTAAT
>DAOWAQ010000351.1 GCA_030634505.1 Calditrichia bacterium | reverse complement strand
TATCAAGCCCATTCTTTCTGCTTGTTTCGTCGCATTTTCTTTATCTCCACCAGCGATTGTTTTAATTAATTCAAATTCCAATCCTGAAAGTTCCATTGAATTTTTGCGATAATCAAGAAATGCTTCCCATGTAACGGGTACCCAGTTTTTTACAATTTCATAACCTATGATATTGGCATATTGCCGAATTTCAAACTGAGCATTTTCTTCCATGCGCAAATCTAAAAAGTGAAGTAAATTATGCAAATCGATTTTCCAGTATGCTTCAGTGTATGTAGATAATGGCAGATCTTTACGAGCCTGTTCCCGGGTAATCCCCGCTTTTATTTTTTCTTCATAAGTTAAACGAGCTTTTTTATGTTGTTCACTTTCTGCTTTGCTGAATTTTTGTCCGATATTTTTTTCTGCAAAACCTGAACTACCCTGACGGTTTGTAGTTGTCTGCAAGCGCCATTCATCCGGTTTTGTTTTTTGTGCAGCATCAATAGCAACAGAATATCTGGTTGAATATTCATTTACATTTGCAGTGCGATGACGAATCCATTGACGCCAGGCATCCATTGGTACACGTACATGCAATTTAATTTCACACATTTCAAAAGGGGTGCTGTGCCGATGTCTCATTAGATAACGGATTAATGCACGATCTTCACGAACTTTTTTTGTACCTTTTCCATAGGATACTCTTGCAGCTTGTACAATGGAATCATCATTTCCTAAATAATCAACAACACGAACGAAACCATCATCCAATACTTTAAATGCTTTACCGAGAATTTTGTCCAATTTTTCTACTCTAGGTCGGGATACTTTTTCTGGAATGTTTTTCATAGAAAATCTATACGTTAAATTTTACTGATGTGATGAATTAATTTTATATCTTATTCGAATTCTGATCGAGAAATACCCGATTGACGAATGATAGATAAAAGTGTTCCTGTTCTTAGTTCTTTGTGTAATGGAACAGGTACAGTAATTGTTCCATCATTCACACTTTTTTGCATTACGCAATGGCTTCCGTGTATTCGTACTTCCTTGAATCCATGTTTTAAAAGAATTTTACAGACTGATTTGCCGGAAAGATTGCGCAATTTACCCAATAGCTACCTCTACCTGGGTAATGTATACTTCTTTGTGAAACCGCTTATTAATTTCATTAGGAGATGCAGTCTCAAAAAATAAATCCAGCGCTTCTTTTAAATTATCTCGTGCTTCACCTATAGATTCTCCCTGGCTGGCAATATCTAACTCAGGGCAAAGAGAAACGAAACCATCTCCTTCTTTTTCGATAATTGCTGTAAGTTGTCTTTTCATTATATATCTCCGAAAATTAAATTTCAGCTATTTTTACGAAATTAAATTATACCAAATTAATTTACAAATATTTAATTTGTATGATTACTAATCTGATTTTTTATTATTGCAATGTCCCAAGGTAATATAATTTTTCCTGGTTTATTCAAATCTTCTCTTACACGCATCACGGCAATGCCAATATAGTGTTCAGATTTTTGGATTTTATCTATCCACTTTTCATAGGTGGTGTCAAAAGTTGACATTTTACTATTTGATGATTCACGAATGATTGTTTTATTATTTTTTTTGTAAACCATCAACATGTGGGCGGAGAATATATCGGATTTGTTTGCGAAAAGCAATGCTAAAATATCCCCGTTTTTATAATTATTTTCAACTTTATCTAAGGCTTCTTTTGGAACATAATCAATTGTCATTTTGCGGTCGGGTTTCACGTAACGTAAATCCGAAATACCTTTGCCTTTAAAGAAATTTTTATGAGAGATAGTGCGCGTTACTTTTTTAGTAAATTCACCGGCGACTTTATTTGATACATCTTCAAGTAACCAGTTATTTTCAGGTAGCCAGTCACCCATTGTATAATGATTGCGGGTTCGCATTCCGATGACACCGTCTTCATATCGAATTTGTTGTAAATTGTTGAAAAAATTATCCCAGCTGTCAGAAATTGAAAGCGCTAATACATGTTCACAAAATAACATACAGTTTGTTTCCTTAAAATTTACTAAGGGTTGCGGTTCATATAATGCGTAAGGTCCGTCACCAGCACAAACAATATTATATGGTGTTTCAAGGAAATATTCCGAAAACATACTCATTCGTTCTGTAATTGACATGTTTGTTTTTGTTGTTTCTGTTAATAATAAATCTATTTCTGCATTTGTCATGTCAAAAAAATTCTTTTTCTCTCCTGCATTTGAACATGCAAAAAAGAACAAAAAAACTAAGAAAATGAATTTGATGTTTATATCCAAAATATTTTCTCCTTAAAAATGTTAATACAATTTAACAATAATATTCTGATTCAAGACCAGCAACTAACTACTGACATAGAAGATTAACCGATTTCAATAGTGGATTTTGATTATATACTTCCTTTATCATGAAGTTTTGGAATTACTCTTAATAAATCCCTTCTGGTAATTTGTCCAACCAATTCTCCATGACGGATTACAAGTAATCGACGAAACGATTGTTTTAAAAATACGCTTGCTACAGAAAAAATATCCATTTCAGGGGAAACATGAAGAACAGGAGAGGTCATAAAATCTTTAACCTGTCCGCTTGGTAAATTACTATAGGCATCATGAACTAGAGTGCGTAAACAATCTTTTTCAGAAAGTACGCCAACAACTCGTCTTTTTTCATCTACAACAGCGGCGCCGGTCAGTCTTTTTTCCAAAAGTATGTTTATAGCTTTGTAAACATCCATGTCAGGTGTAAATGTGACAAAGGTCTTATCCATGAATTCTTCTACAGTTGGAGCAGAAGCCATAAATTTCTCCTTTATATTTATTTAAAGTAATTTCTTGATTTGCAATGAAAATCATGTCAATATAAGCAAGCAAATCAAAAACTTCAATTACAAATAATTGAATTAATCAAAAATGAATTTTTAAATTTACGATTAAATTTATATATTTTAAAAACTGAATAAATTATTAAATATCAGTTTTGCATTCATTATTCCGAAGCCTACAAATAATTTGAATAATTGGAGAATTGTATGTTTAAGAAAATTTCTAAAGGTTCCACCATTGGTCTATTATCACCAGCTTATATTCCGTTAAAAGAAAGAGTAGTTAATGGGATTCAATATCTTAAAGAAAAAGGATACAATGTTAAATTAAGCAGTAATTTTAATAAACAACATGGAAACTTTGCCGGAACAGATCAAGATAGGGTTGATGATATACATGAATTGTTTGC
>DAOWAQ010000085.1 GCA_030634505.1 Calditrichia bacterium | reverse complement strand
CCGGAACTTCACCCGATAAAAAATCAATTATAGAATTCATTTAATACCTTTAAAAATTAACAATTTAAATAGTAACTTCAGAAAGCGAAAGCTGATGCAAAGAATTAAACTCAGATCCAAATTTCTGCAAATAGACTAAATAAAAAAGGGTAACGATTGTTTTAGTTACCCTTCAAAAATTATTTATCTTTTTTGGTTAATTCAACTTTTTTGCTTACTGGTTTCTTTTTTGGTTTCTTAGACTTTAATGATTCACCGTTAATAATCTTGTCTATTTGCTCGCTGTCTAAAATTTCATATTCCAACAATGATTTACTTAATGCGTGCAGTAAATCGATATTTTTATTTATAATTGTTTCTGCGATGTTTTGTGCTTTATTCAAAATCGCCTTCACTTCTAAATCAATTTCCTGAGCAGTATTCTCACTATAATCCCTATGCTGTGTGATTTCTCTGCCTAAAAATATTTCTTCTTGTTTTTTCCCAAAGGCTACAGGACCCAAATTCTCACTCATTCCCCATTCACAAATCATTTTACGGGCTAAATCTGAGGCACGTTCTATATCATTTCCTGCACCAGTTGTTGTTTGGTTTAATACAATCATTTCAGCTGCACGCCCACCAAATAATATTGCTAATTGTGTTTCTAAATATTTTTTTGAATAGCTATGTTTTTCATCAATTGGTAGTTGAGCAGTTACTCCGAGGGCACGTCCGCGAGGTATAATAGTTACCTTATGAACCGGATCCGATTCGGGAGTAAATTTTGCTACCAAAACATGACCAGATTCATGATAAGCTGTACTTTGTTTTTCATCATCACTGATTACCATGGTCTTACGTTCCATTCCCATCATAACTTTATCTTTGGCTTCTTCAAAATCTTCCATCATCACTGTATTTCTATTCTTACGCGCGGCTAAAAGTGCGGCTTCATTTACCAAGTTAGCCAAATCTGCACCAGACATTCCTGGTGTACCTCTTGCCAATATTGCCAAATCTATTCCCTTTGCCAGAGGTATATTTTTAGTATGAACTTTTAAGATACCCTCTCTACCTCTAACATCAGGTTTATCAACCACAATTTGTCTGTCAAATCTTCCAGGTCTTAAAAGTGCAGAATCTAAAACATCGGGACGGTTCGTTGCGGCTAATAAAATTACGCCTTCTTTAGTATCAAAACCATCCATTTCAACAAGTAATTGATTTAATGTCTGTTCGCGTTCGTCATGCCCTCCACCTAATCCGGCACCTCTATGTCTGCCGACTGCATCCATTTCGTCAATAAATATTATACATGGAGCATGTTTTCTTCCTGTTTCAAATAAATCGCGCACACGACTGGCTCCAACACCAACAAACATTTCCACAAAATCAGCGCCGCTCATACTCAAAAACGGAACATTAGCTTCACCAGCTACTGCTTTGGCAAGTAAGGTTTTTCCCGTTCCGGGAGGGCCTAAAAGCAATGCGCCTTTGGGGATCTTTCCTCCCAATCTCCGAAATTTTTCCGGTTCCTTTAGAAAGTCAATAATTTCCTGTAATTCCTGTTTTGCTTCATCGGCACCGGCAACATCAGCAAATGTAACTTTAGTTTTATCCTGTGTTACCAGTTTAGCAGGACTTTTACCGAAAGAAAATATTCCCTTGCCTCCGCCTCCACCCCCTTGCATTCTTCTGGCGATAAAAATCCAGGCAACTATTATGAGTATCCATGGAAGGGAATTTAATATCATTATTGTTATATCACTTGATGGAGTGACAAACTGAATTTGTATTTTTTTTGCTTCCCATTCTTTTACTACTTCCTCATTTACAAAGGGCAAAATTGTTTTAAATTTGTTGATGGTTATTGATTTACCATTTGGGCGTTCTAAAATATGTGTTCTGCGTGTTTTAGCTATTAATACATTCTCTTTTATAATAACATCACCGCTCTGAATATTATCTAATTTAAGTATCTCCTGGTATTCTGAGAAACTTAATTCATTAGATCCTTCTTCAGCGTTGGACCAGAACTGAGTAAAAATGATTGCCGCAAGTAGAATAGCTATCCATATTAAACCAGTTTTAGAAGCTTTTTTCCATTGAAACTCATCATCTTTCTTTTTACGTTGATTTTGTTTTTTATTTTCAGCATTTTTATTCTGCATTAAATTATTCCTTTTTAGTATTTCAAAATTTTATCAGGTTACGATGTAAATAGACCTTAAGTTCCGCTTAATTTGCATATCATCTAATCCATAACCAATAACAAATTTATCTTCGATATCAAAACCCACAAACTCAATTGGAATATCAATCTTAGTTCTTGATTTTTTCCATAACAGTGTCGCAACTTTTAATGATTTTGGTCCAAATGCAGAAAGCATCTTTATCAAAAATTGTACAGACAAACCAGAATCAACAATGTCTTCGACAACAACAACATGCCTTCCTTTGATGTCCGCACTAAGTGGTTTTAACACTTTTATATGTCCACTCGATTCTTTTTCATCTCCGTAAGACGAAATTCTAATAAAATCTATTTCGCAATCAATATTAATATATCTAATCAAATCTGCTAAAAAAATAAATCCACCATTTAATACACCAATTAATATAGGTATTTCATTTTTATAGGTTTCCGCAATTTTTTCTCCAATTTCTCTTAATCGCTGATGAATCTTTTCTTCAGAAATATATTCCTGATAATTACCAATAACAATTTTATCCTGGTTCACTTTAAGCATTTTCATTCACCTCAGTCATTGCAATTTTGTAAAATTTATTAGTAGTACTGGATATTTTAAACTGATCATCCAACCGGTAACCTGCAATCCAGATAATTTCGTCATTTTTACAAATAATCGGCGTTTCCTTTTTTAAACTGGTACTTAATTTTAGATCAATAAAAAAATCACTTAATTTTCTTTTTTGCTTCATTCCCAATGGACGAAATGAATCTCCTTTTTGCCAAAATCTTACAATTAATTTTTTTCCGCTCTTATCACCATCTATAAATTCAATGTTTTTGTTAACATCAAAATTAATATTCTTATGCTCAACCTGTTTAAATGATATCTTATATTTATTTTCTACAGTAATTTCTGAATTTAATTTAAGTAAGAATGATTCATTTTTTTCTATAGGAAAGCCACCAAACAATATTTCTTTTCTTTCAGAATTAGCATAGCCGGTATCTAATATATTTCTTTTCTTCCCGGGATTTGAATTTTTAATGAAATCATCCCATAAATAAAAATTTTTTATCGATAGCCCATAATTTAACGGCTGAACACTGGAAATACAATATTCAATCAAACCCTTTTTTATTGTAGAATCATATTGATTATACTTATTTTTATTCAGTGCAACACCATGTTTTGTATTCTTAACTGATTCTTTGATAGACTGTTGTAATATATTTGTAAAGAGAGAATAATGTTGATTCAAATCTCCTATGGATTTTAATATATTATCATTGATATTCATTTTAATATTATTATTAATCAACGGAATCAGTTCATTTCGAATAAAGTTTCTTGTATATCGATTATTAAAATTTGTACGATCTTCTCTGAATTTGATATTATTCGCTTGCATATATGCTTCTATGGTTTTGCGATTTTGAGATAATAATGGTCTGATAAAACTTCCCCTTTTAGGTCTTATGCCGGTTAAACCTTTTAAATACGATCCTCTAAATAGTCGCATTAAATGAGTTTCAACATTATCATCCGAATTATGTGCTGTTGCTACGATTGCATTTTTGGTATCTTTCAACACATTATTAAAATACTTGTATCTTTGATCTCTTAAATATGCCTCACTTAGTTTGCCAGCCTGATTTTCTATCCTTTTTAATTTGAAGGGAACATCATATTTTTGAGCGAGTTTTTCCACAAAGATTTCATCTTCAAGATTATCTTTACCTCTTGTGTTATGATTAAAATGAAGTATTTCTAGTTGAAAATTAAAATCCTTTTTAAGATGATTTAAAATATCAAGCATTACGCAGGAATCAATACCACCGGAAACTGCCGCAAAAACAATTAATTTTTTGTCAGGTAATAATTCATTAGCAATTATGAATTTTTTTGTTTCATTAATCATAACAAGTATGAGAATATACAGTGGCAAACAAACAATGTAGCGGCGCAGGGATTCGAACCCCGGACACGTGGATTATGATTCCACTGCTCTAACCAGCTGAGCTACGCCGCCATTAAAAAAAGGTGGGTCAAGTGGCCCACCTGTCTTTGTAGCGGGGGTAGGATTCGAACCTACGACCTTTGGGTTATGAGCCCAACGAGCTACCAGACTGCTCCACCCCGCGATCATAGTTCGTAAATTTATTGAAATTATATAGTCAAATCAATACATTTTTGAATTTTTTTTAGAAACATTTTTTCATCAAGAACTTCAATTTTCATAGCAACCACAAATAAATTATATTTTTCAAAATTTTTCATGTTTAGTTTCACCAAATCCTTTTCCGTTGTGACAATGTTCTTACATTTATGGTTTTCAGCAACATTAATTAATTTATAAATTTCTTTTTTTTCATATTTTTTGTGATCTTTAAATGACATGAATTCTTTCAATATTAATCCAGATTTTTGTAAATCAAGTTTAAATGAATCAGGATCAGCAATACCTGAGAATGCAATAATCGGAGTATCTTTTAAATCAACGATGTTTTTTTCAGAATCTAAATTCAATTTGGTTATATTTGAATTTGAATATTTTGCTAAAAATACTTCAGATTTAAAATTTTTTAAATAATCAATTTGGTCCTGAATATTGTTCGTATTATCTATCTTCGTAATCAATATAAAATCAGCACGATTCAGGCTATTTGCCCCTTCACGTAAATTTCCCAATGGTAGTATTTTATCTTTGCTTATCGGATAATTTGCATTGACTAATACAATATCACATGCTCGATGTACTTTTCTGTGTTGAAACGCATCGTCAAGCAAAACCAAGTCGGCATTATATTTGTCAACTGCTAATTCAATTCCTTTTTTACGATCTTCAGACACAATCACCGGTATGTTTGGAAATTTTCCGGCAATTAATACCGGCTCATCACCACCAACATTTGCATCAACAATATTTCCATCTCCATCAGATACAATTTGTAATCCTTTACTTTCCCTTCCATACCCCCTGCTTACAACAGCAATATTTTTGTACAGCCCATTGAATTTTTCAATTAAATATATTATAAATGGAGTTTTACCCGTTCCACCGGTTGTAATATTTCCAACACTTATTATAGGAATACTATATTTGTGGATTTTAAAAATACCTGTATTGTAACATAAATTTCTAATATCTGTTATAATACGATAAATAATCGATAGAAAATATAGAAAAGGAAATAATAAAATATTTTTTCTGATTTTATTTACATTCATTTCAATAGATTTTTTAAAAGACCTAACCTAATTTTATTTTTTGTAATAATTGTCTAAAATCGTCTTTTTCTTCATTGCTAAAGAATTTAGACTTCAGAAACAAAATTGGAAATAATATAATTAGAATTAAGCGAACAAATACATTGGGAGAAAAATAATAAAAAATGAACAATCCAATTATTAAATAAATTAATATAAATACTATTCTTAAATATTCATACTGCACCGGGTATATTTTCTGGTTAGCGATGTAAATACTAATCACCATAATTAAATATGCAAGCACCGTTGCCACGGCAGCTCCCATCATACCGAATTTCGGCATTAAATAAAAATTACTTCCGATATTTACCAATGCAGCTAATCCGGTAAAAATAATCATATATTTACTTTTATTTTTTATATAAACTCCAATCGTCAAATTTACATATATCCCATAAAGCATATACGAAAAAAGTATCAAAGGTATAATTTGAAGCCCGTTCCAATATGTTTTCCCTAATAATGTTTTATCAGGTCCAATAGGAATTTGAACTACATATTCAACTAATAAACTTCCGCCTAAAACAACAAATGCTGCAAACAAAATGAAATATGTCATTACGCGAGCATATATTTGTTTGGAATCTTTTTGATCTGCAATTTTTAAAAAGAATGGTTGCCAGGCAGTTCGAAAGGCTAAAACCAACAATAACATCAATGTACCAAATCTGTAATTTGAGCTGTACGATCCCAATGTATCTTTATCAATCAACCTTGGCATTAGATAACGATCGCTTATTTCTACTATTAAGTAAGCAAAGCTGTTTGGCAACATGGGTAAACCAAATTTCAATAAATCTTTAATTGCCGTTGTACTGAATTTTCCACGTAAATATGGAAATTGAAAAGGAAGCAATACAAGAAAATTAATGATAGTCGATAGCAGGTTTGCATATAAAATTCCTTTTACACCCCATTTGAGATAAACAACAAAAAATAGATTTAAAGCCAGTTCAAGGAAAAACCGCCCTGTTCGTATAATTGTAAAATGAACAGATTTTTCTTCTGCCCTCAAAATCAAATAAGGCAAACTGCAAAGTGTATCAAAGAACAAAATACCTGCTCCCATTTTTACAAAAAAATCATATCCTGATTCATTAAACACAAGGTAAGCTATGGAATCAGCAAATATATAAATGATAATTGATGTTACAATTGATGTGATACTTAAAATTTGAATGGCAGAAAAATAAATATCTTCCTTTTTCTGTTTACCAATGAAAAAATACCTTAAAAAAGCAGCATCCAATCCATAAAGATAGAATACATTCATAAATGCGATGAATGTATATACCAAAGAATAATCGGCATAATCTGAACGGCTTGCCAGGTAGCTAACGTCTGTGTACACCGGCAGCATCACAAGTCCTAATGCTCTTTGAATAAATGTACTTATTGAATAAATCGCGGAGTGTTTTGTAAGATTCTTAATTTGATTAAATATACTCAATCCAGTTCTTATCCTCTTGAAGAATTTCTATGGACAATTGCTCTGATTGCTAAAACATAACCGTATTTTCCAAATCCTGAAATACTTCCCCCACAAACCGGTGCAATAACCGATTCTTGTCTAAAATTTTCGCGCTTTGCAACATTGGAAAGATGAACTTCTACAACGGGAATTGATATTGCTTCTATCGCATCACGAATAGCATAAGAATAATGTGTAAATGCTCCGGCGTTCAAAACAATGCCGACAAATTTTTGCGAAGCTGAATGAATTTTATCTATTATTTCACCTTCATGATTACTTTGGAAGAAGCTAATCTTTGTATTCTTAAAATAATCCTCGACATATTTATTAATTTCGTTCAAAGTGAGAGAACCGTAAATTTCCGGTTTTCTTTCACCCAGTAAATTTAAATTGGGACCGTTAATTACTAATACTTGCACGTTTCCTCCAATCAAATCTCAATTTCTAATCCATCAAAAGCAAAATCTATTGATTCAGGTAAACTTTTACCATGTTTTTCATGGTCAATTATATGATTCATATGTGTAAAATAAGTTTGCCTGCTATTTATTATTTTTGCCTCTTTTATTGCCCTTTTTATTGAAAAATGTGTAGGATGCGGTTTTTCTCTTAAGGCATCCAATACCAAAACATCCAGATTTTCCAAATCTGCATAAGATTGCTCAGGAATTTTACTAACATCTGTACAATATGCAAAATTATTTATTCTGTAACCAAAAATAATATTTTTTCCATGCAATAATTGAATTGGCAAAATATCTATTTTTGCAATCTCAAATTTTCCGGAAACAATATTAGCTTCAAGAT
>DAOWAQ010000157.1 GCA_030634505.1 Calditrichia bacterium | reverse complement strand
ATTTATATATTCTATCACCTTTGTAAAGTGTGTCTGAAATTATGTCATCACTATATAAATTCTTTGCAAAAGAATAGAAAGCCTTATTTTTCCCATTATATAATTTATACATATAATTTGTACTATCGAGATTTTTAAAGAAACTAGTATATTAATTAAGATTCACAAGTTTTTTGTTACATGAAAGAACAAAAATGAATATTGTAACACAAATAATATTTAAACTTTTCATAATTATTTCTTTCATTAAATACATTTTTAAATTAAAGATAGTCTATATTTAAATACTTATCGCAGTAGTATCATTTTCCTAATTTCAGAAAATTTGTTGCTTTGAACAGATGCAGAATTTATTTTGTAAAAATACATCCCTGAGCCTACTTTATTCCCCGCGTAATCAACGCCATTCCAATTAATAGAGTGTTCACCATCTTGATTATGCTGATTTTCCATTGAATAAATTTGCTGACCCAAAACATTAAATATTTTTAGTACTACTTTAGAACTTGTTGGAATGTAATATCTGATTTGGGTATTGGGATTAAAGGGATTTGGATAATTTTGGTATAATTTAAATTGTTGTGGGTTTTGAGTATTTTCATCGTTTATGCCGGAAGTGGGAAAATAAGCTCGTTGTACCAAAGTTGCATCCAAGACATAAGGATTTGGTTTGTTTTGCTGGTAACTTGCTATTTGATTAGTTCGGGAAATTTCTATGGCATCTGCCGGATCTGTATTATGCCATTGCCACAACACATCTTTTTGAAGAGTGAAAAAATTAGGATCGGCGGCGTCTGCTTCTGCTTTATACATGGTGTAAAAATAAAACATGGCGCGGGCAACATTGCCTTTGTGATCTTCGCGGGGCTCAAATCTGCCATCACCCGCATTATCAAATTCACTGTACTCATTAATAAACTGGTTAGGAATTGATGAAGTATTGATTTCCAGCCAATACCAATTATCCGTCAGATTATCGTCAATTTCGTCAAAAGGTGAATTGCCGCGATCGCCATTCACATCTACACGAGTAGGAAACAAATGATGCAAATCCCATTCTGGTAAACTAGATGAAGAAGCTCCTTTTGCTTTTGGCCATGTATGTTCACAATTTATACCAGCGCCACCATTATAAGCAGCCTGGCTTGGATCAAGTGTCGGATCAATATACATTGTATAATCTGTGTAAACACAACTCACACTATCATTAATATTGTAAATCGATGCATACATGGAATCTTTTGCACGAGCTTCACCTAAATTTTGTGACGTTTTATATTGAGCGATCAGACTGTCAAGCAATTGCTGGCCGGTCATTCCGGGAAAAATCGTGTCTTCTGTTTGAGCTATAACTAATGAACAAATAACTGTAACAAATATAATTATTTTTTTCAATCGTAATCCTTAGTTAAATTTTATTATTGTCATTATTTGTAATTAAACAAAATTGTCATTTTGAGCATGGTTGTTGAGCGTAGTCGAAACAATGCGAAAGAATCTCGTTTTTTGAAAAATTATAAGATTGCTTCTCCCGATAAATCAGGCTCGCAATGACAGTCTAAGCGAAATTTAACGGTTATTTAAAATAATTCAAACAAGGAATTCGTTAGAATAAATTTTAAGAGTCAAGATAAAAGAACCCGGTACCACCAGTGACCAGTGACCAAAATAAAATGCAAAATAATTTAGATTCAACATTTCTACCAACAACAAAAAAAGAAGTCCACAGTCGTGGTTGGGATGAACTAGATGTAATCCTGTTTTCCGGTGATGCTTATGTTGACCATCCGGCGTTTGGCCCGGCAGTAATCGGAAGAATAATTGAAAATGAATGCTTACGCATTGCCATTGTTCCTCAACCCAATTGGAAAGATGATTTAAGAGATTTTAAGAAACTCGGTAAACCCCGATTGTTTTTTGCCGTTACTTCCGGTTGCATGGATTCCATGGTAAATCATTACACCGCAAACAATAGATTGCGATCAACTGATGCTTACACCCCGGGCGGTCAAGCAGGATTTCGCCCGAATTATGCCACAACTGTTTACAGCCAGATACTAAAAAAACTTTTTCCTGATGTTCCGATAATTATTGGAGGTATCGAAGCTTCATTAAGACGTGTAACCCATTATGATTATTGGTCAGATCAACTTAAGCCAACTATTTTAGAGGAAAGCCAGGCAGATCTTTTAGTGTATGGTATGGGAGAGCAACCATTGCGGCAACTTTTAAAATTATTAAAAAAGAATGTTCCTTTCTCTTCCTTGACAACAATTCCACAAACTGCTTATTTATTACCGATAGAAGAAGAACTTCCAAAAAACAAAAATTGGGAAACCTTTGAATTAGCTTCCCACGAAGAGTGTCTTAATAATAAAAAGACTTTTGCACATAATTTTAAGACCATTGAACAGGAATCCAATAAACAATTCGCCCGCCGGTTAACACAGAAAATTGGTAATAATTTATTAGTAATTAATCCCCCTTTTCAAACTATGACAGAAAGCGAGATTGATGCATCATACGATTTACCGTTCACAAGGCTACCACATCCAAAATATGCTAAACGCGGAAACATATCCGCATATGAAATGATAAAACATTCCATCAATCTTCATCGCGGCTGTTTTGGCGGGTGCAGTTTCTGCACGATTTCAGCACATCAAGGTAAAATGATAGCCAGTCGTTCTAAACAATCAATTATGAACGAAGTTGACCAAGTTACTCAAATGGCAGATTTTAAGGGATATATTTCTGATCTTGGCGGACCCTCTGCAAACATGTATAAAATGAAAGGAAAAGATCAGTCCATTTGTGATCGCTGTGTGAGTCCATCATGTATACACCCTACTGTCTGTTATAATCTTGACACGAACCACAAATCAATGACAGAATTATATAAAACTGTCGCGGCTCATCCAAAAGTTAAAAAAGCATTCGTAACCAGCGGTCTTCGTTATGATCTGCTCATCGGAAAAGATGACGCTGATGAAAAAAAGAACGGATTGAAGAAATATACCGAGCAACTTGTTAAACATCATGTATCGGGCAGACTTAAAATAGCCCCGGAACATACTTCGGATAAAGTATTAAAAATCATGCGCAAACCTTCTTTTCAATTATTTTATAAATTCAAAAAAAGATTTGATGAATTAAATAAAAAACACAAACTTAATCAGCAACTCATACCATATTTTATTTCCGGACACCCGGATTGTCAATTAGAAGACATGGCGGAACTGGCAGCAGAAACGAAAAACTTAGGTTTTAAACTTGAACAGGTACAGGGTTTTACTCCTACACCGATGACTGTTGCTACTGTGATTTATTATTCTGGTTATCACCCCTATACATTAAAGAGAATGCATACCGCATCAAAGAAAAAGGAAAAATTGCAGCAAAACATGTTTTTCTTTTGGTATAAAAAAGAAAATAGAAAAAAAATCCTCAATACTCTTCACAATATTAAACGCAGTGATTTAATTAAGAAACTTATGACTTAGGCATACCAAAAGACTTACAATTTTTATTGTACTTATCGCTTTCCTGTATTAAATTTTTTAATGCAATATTTTACAGATTTTAAAATACACAAAAAGATTTTAAGTCAGCTGCAATCTGCATATGAAAAAAACAAACTGGCTCATGCTTATTTGTTCTATGGATCGGAAGGTACCGGAAAAGAAGCAACTGCGTTAGAATTGGCAAAACTGTTAAACTGCGAAGACGAACAATCAAAACCCTGCAATAAATGCAATGTATGTAATAAAATCAATAAATTAAATCATCCCGATTTAAAATATATATTTCCAATTTCCTCAAAATGGAAACCGGAGGATATAAGCAAACGGAATAGTAATAAAAGTCAAAATATTTTTGCGCCTATTGATCAGGAAGGGGTAACAAATATTTCCATAGATAAAATTCGTGAATTAAAAAATGAGACCAAATATCCACCCTATGAATCCAAACAAAAAGTATATATAATTACAGAAGCGGACAAAATGAATCGCGAAAGTGCCAATTCATTTTTAAAACTTTTAGAAGAACCGCCGGATTATTTAACCCTCATATTAATTACGTCTTCAAAAAACGTTTTGCTTGATACAATTCGTTCAAGATGCAGATCAATTTATTTTCCAAGACTATCCAATGACGAAAGTATGGAAGTTGTAAAAAATTTTCATCCCATCGATGACAAAATTTTAAAAGTAATAAAATTTTCTCAGGGTAATTTAAAAAAAGTATTTGGTTCATTGGAAGAAGATTATGAAACCAAACAAAAACTGGTATTGACCTTTTTGCGTGCTGCAGCTTCCGGCAGTGCTGTAAAGATATCTGATGCAGTAGACGACATGTTCAAAAAACGGGATAAAAATTATCTGGTTGAAATTTTGAATTTAATTATTTTGTGGTTTCAGGATGTTAATCATTTAAATACACTTAATGAAGAAAAAACTGTAATAAATTTTGATTTCATTACTGAATTAACAAATTTTTCAAACGCTTATTCAAAATCTGATTTTGAACAGATCATTAACATATTGGAAGAAGCCATTCAAAATATAAAACGCAATATTTATGCCCCGTTATTGTTAACCGTGCTTGCTTTACGAATTAAGGAATCATTGATAAAAAAATAAAATTTAATGTGTTTGTTTTAATTTTTTTAAGTATATTCTAACATTAAAACGTTGTACTAAATAAAATACGGATTTTATTATGCTATTTAGCTTAATTGAAGTTTCTTTTAAAAGAAACCGTAAAACATATTGTTCTAACAAAGATAGTTTAGATATAAATTTAGGTGATTTTATTGTTATAGAAGTAGAAAAAGGATTTGATCTGGGTAAGGCGACTAAATTAGAAATGGACGACTCAAATATTGAATTTAAAACTGAACCGCCTAAAATTGTACGAAAAGCTTCTGAAAATGATATGCAGCGACTGGCTGAAAACAGGAAAAAGGAAGATTTGGCTTTTGTTGTTTGCCGCGAAAAAATTCAATTGCATAATTTATGTATGAAGCTGGTAGATGTTGAATTTCAAATGGATGAAAACAAAATCACTTTCTTTTTCACTTCCGATCGCCGCGTTGATTTTCGGAATCTTGTGAAAGATCTGGCCGCAAAATATAGAACCCGAATTGAATTAAGACAAATAGGTGTCCGTGAAGAAGCAAAGAAAATAGGTGGATTAGGTATTTGCGGTGTATCATTATGTTGCGCTTCATTTATGAATAATTTTTCTCCTATATCAACTCAGGATGCCAAAAATCAGAATCTACCCATGAATCCTACCAAGCTTTCCGGAACTTGCGGAAGATTAAAATGCTGTATGTTATATGAAAAAGAATTTTATGCTAGCTGTCTTAAAAAATTTCCTGCTCTT
>DAOWAQ010000366.1 GCA_030634505.1 Calditrichia bacterium | reverse complement strand
GAAGGTATTCCTTATGGTGATTCTGCTATGGCAAGAGCTGTTTCCTTACCACCGGCTATTGCTGCAAAACTAATTTTAGAAGGGAAAATTACAAGAAAAGGAGTGTGTATGCCATCAACAAAAGAATTGTACGAACCTATTTTGAAAGAAATGGAAACTTTTGGATTTTCATTTAAAAAGGAAACAATTGTTTTATAAGATAGTGAAAATTAGAAATTCTCAATCTGGATTAGTTTAAACCGATTTGGATTGACTTTTCTAATGATTTTTCTCTTACTAACCCTATGGCATTTTATAGATCATAGAATTTATATTCATTCCTGCCCCAACAGAAGCAAACACCAATATATTCCCATTAGTAACCTTATGATCAGGTAATTTGTTATTAAATAGCAAGCTAAGCAAAGTAGGAACAGTTGCAACCGAACTATTTCCAAGTTCAGCAATTGTCATTGGCATAATATTCTTAGGAATTTCAACTTTATTAAAGAGCTTAAACAACCTTATAAGTATTGCATCGTCCATTTTGGCATTAGCCTGATGTATCAATATTTTTTCTGCTTTTTCCAAATCTACCTTTGCTTTTTCAAGGCTTTCTTTTACAACCAGAGGAACAGTATTTAATGCATATTCATATAATTTGCGCCCGTTCATTTTTAAAAACAATTCATTTCCTTTATAATCCGGGTTGTTTGACTTGTCCATCCAAAGCAGAAAAGCATGATTTAAGGTATCTGATCTGGAAGCATGGGAAAGAATTCCGACAGGTTCATTACTCTCAATCGCTTCTAAAATGGTAGCACCGGCACCGTCAGAATAAATCATGCTATCTCTATCGTGCGGATCGGATATTCGTGAAAGAGTTTCCGCCCCTATTATTAAAGCCCTTTTTGCATCACCCGATCTCAGAAAATAATCTGCTTGTATCATACCCATGAGCCATCCGGGACAACCAAAAGACACATCAAATGATATGGTTTTTGGATTCTCAACACCTAATTTATTTTTAACCCTTGCTGCCAGGCTTGGAACAAAATCCGACCTCCTATTATTATTTTGTACATCCCCGAAATTATGTGCTACAATAATATAATCAAGGCTTTCTTTATCAATTCCTGAATTTTTAATAGCATCCTTTGCTGCAAAATAAGCAATATCAGAAGTTGTCAGGTCATCAGTAACATACCTTCTTTCTCTAATCTCAGTTATTTTCTCAAATTTTTTTATTATTTCTTCATTCGGTGTATTTATTTTATTTCCATCAGAATCATAAAAATCATTTTTAATGAAATCTTCATTTAAAACTCTTTTTTCAGGGATGTAACATCCTGAACCTTTAATAATAGAATATAGATTTTTCATTCGCTAATAAATACAATTTTATATAAACAACAATAATAGGGAAAATCAAAACTGCAATATTTTTCAGGAAATATCTTCACATTCAACCATGTTGAAGGGTAATTTTAGGATAGATTCATAATCACTTCCGGCTTCCAGCATTTCTTCATCATCTTTTTCGTAATACCAGTTTATAGCAACATTATATCCTGCTTTATATATTTTATTAAAAATTTTCATTAACTCCAAAATATCCTTTGACGAACTAGTATTGAAATACTCTAATTTGAAATGAACTTCTGTTAATTGTTTTGGATTTTCTGAATATAAATTTAGCCAGTCTTTCAAAGGTTCATAAAACAAAATTGAATTTTCAGGAATAGATCTGCCCTGTATTTCCATTTTGCCACTTTCCGGATTAAAATTAATCCTTGGGATTTTATCGGTTCCATTAATAGTTAACACATTCATAACAATTATGTATTATTCCAAATTCTTCAAAAATTTGAGCGAGCTTATATTCTTCTACATCTGGGTGAATGTTTCTTACAAATATCTTCATAAGTTATGAAGATATTTGTTCTATATGTAAATACTTTAGACAATCTACCTTTTATCTATAGACTAAATATTTTTTTCAAATTTATAAGCAAAGGTACTTGATAATTTGGTTTTTATTTAATGATGTTGGGATTTTAATGTAAAATATTGATTATGTGGTAATTTTATTGCCTTTTTTCAATGTAAATGCAAAAGATGTTCCTTCATTAATTGAACTTCGAACATTTATGGTTTGGTTATGTGCTTCGATAATGTGTTTAACTATGGCCAGCCCTAATCCGGTGCCGCCAGAATTTCTCGATCTACTTTTATCTACTCGGTAAAAACGTTCAAATATTCGAGGAATTTCATAACCAGGGATTCCAACACCATTATCGCTTACTTCAATAAGAATATTTTCACCCATATCAAGAAATGATATTTCTGTGCAACCCTGATCATTCCCATAATTAATTGAATTAACAATTAAATTAGTTATTAAATGATCTATTTGTTCCCGATCTGCATTAACCCAAATAGGTTTATCATTGCTAGTTTTAAACTTTAACTTAATTCCCTGTTTTTTTGATCTTAATTCTTGTGATTCAAAAATTTCCTGGAATAATTTAACTAAATTAAAAACAGAAAAATCTAATTTCAATTCACCTGATTCTAGCTGAGTAATAGCTTCCAGATCATTCACTATTGAAATCATTCGATTAATACTTTTCTCTGTTTTCGCAAGATATTTATAATTTATAGATGGATCTTCAATGCCACCATCTAAAAGTGTTAGAATATAACCTTGAATATTAAAAATGGGTGTTTTTAATTCGTGTGAAACATTGCCAATAAATTCTTTACGGTATTTGGCCATTTGTTTTAACTGATCAATTTCCTGTGTTTTTTTATTGGCCCAATTTTGAACTTCTTCATTTACATCATGGATGGTATTTTTTTCTTCAAGCTTTCCTTTTAACTCTTTTTCCGGAATATTTAGGTTAAGAATAGTTTTATAGATAGGATTTATTTTTTCAAAAATAAATCCACTAAGTAAATAATAAACAATAATATAAATGCCAATGAAAATGAACATTGATGAAAATACAATTGGTAACAAATGACTTTCTGAAATTGGATAATCCAAAACCACATGTGTTATTCCGGAAATTAACGATGTTATTAATGCAATAATAATTGCCATTTGGCGTGGTGATGAACTTTTCATAGCAT
>DAOWAQ010000013.1 GCA_030634505.1 Calditrichia bacterium | reverse complement strand
TGCAATGGTACAATTTCTCGACGCTGGATTTCCTACTACTAAAAATGAAGATTGGAAATACACTAATATTGAATCTATCGCTAACACGAATTTCAACCTTGAATTAAAAGAAAACCAATTAAATAAATCAGATATTGAAAATTTTTTCATTAAAGAATTGGATTGTTACAAATTAGTATTTATAAATGGTCATTTTGAAAATCATCTTTCTGATAATGTTGATTCTATGAATGATTTGAATGTAATAAATTTGGAAGAGTATGTTAAAATTAATGCTGATTCGGATACCCAATCTTTAGCTAATCTTGCTGATTACAGGGAAGATTCATTTGTTGCATTAAATACGGCTTTTATGCAAAACGGGATTGTAATAAAAATCCTGAATGAAAAGAAAGTAGATAAACCAATTTTTTTATTGTTCATTGCTGTTGGTAATGGTGAAAACAATTTAATTCAACCAAGAGTATTGATTGAATCTGGATCTAATAGTTTATCAACTATTATTGAATCATATCAGAGTATCAATTCTGATAACTGTTTGTGCAATGTAGTAACGGAACTTTACCTGGATGAAAATGCAAGGGTAGAGCATATTAAGATTCAAAATGAATCTGAAAATTCATTTCATATATCCAATTTATTTGCCAAAATGGAGAAAAACAGTTGTCTAAATACCCTGAATATAAATCTGGGTGGCAAGATTACAAGAAATAATATATTAACAAAATTAGCTGGCGAGGGATCGGAAAGCATACTAAACGGAGTATATATCGGGAATGGAAATCAGCATATTGATAATAGAACAGTAATCGAGCATGTAAAGCCGCATTGTTTAAGTACTGAAACTTATAAAGGAATTGTGGGTGATAATGCACGCGGCGTATTCAACGGAAAAATTCATGTTTATCCTGATGCACAAAAAACCAGTGCGATTCAAAATAATAGTGGATTATTATTATCGGACAATTCATCAATAGATACTAAGCCTCAATTAGAAATTTATGCGGATGATGTACGTTGTACGCATGGTGCAACAATCGGACAATTGGATGAAGATGCATTATTTTATTTACGTTCAAGAGCAATTGATCTTCAAAATGCAAAAAAAATGTTGGTAAATGCATTTGCTGGCGAAGTTACAGATCAAATAAAAAATGATTTGGTAAGAAATGAAATTAAAGAATATATTAATGAAAAATTAAAATTGATTACTTAATTTTGATTAAATTATTTAGTTAATTAACATAACTTAATATATCAAAAATTGAAAGTATAAAGTAGATGAGTGATTTACGAGAATTGTACCAAGATATTATAATGGATCATAATAAAAATCCGCAAAATTTTCACAAACTTGAAAATGCTACAAGGGTTATCGATGGAAAAAACCCTCTTTGTGGTGATCATTATACAATTTATTTATTAATAGAAAATGATATTATTAAAGATATTTGTTTTGATGGATCAGGTTGTGCAATTTCAAAGGCATCTGGTTCAGTAATGACGACAATTTTGAAAGGAAAATCTGTTAAAGAAGCTGAGGAATTATTTAACAATTTTCATGATGTTGTAACAGGCAAGATTAATTTTGATGATGCAATAATCGATTTAGGTAAATTAGGTGCTTTCGCAGGTGTAGCTGAATTCCCGTCTCGTGTAAAATGTGCAAGTTTAGCCTGGCATGCAATGCACCAGGGTATAAAAAATGAAAATGTTGAAATCTCAACTGAATAAAAATGTATTTTCTTGCTAAATATTATTAGGAGTTCTAAATGATCGATGTAACTGAAATTAATCAACAAAAAATTGAAGATGTTTTGAGAGCAATTTATGATCCTGAAATTCCGGTAAGTATCTTTGATTTAGGTTTGATATATGATATAAATATATCAGAAGACAATGATGTGAGTATAAAGATGACCCTTACTACTCCCAATTGTCCTGAGGCAGAATCGTTGCCACCCGAAGTGGAAAGGAAAGTTAATAAAATTCACGGTGTGCGAAGTGCACAAGTAGAGATTGTTTGGGAACCCACATGGAATCCCAACATGATGACGGAAGCCGCGAAATTGCAACTGGGTATGCTGTAGGCAGTAAAAAAACAAAAAATATTTTTAAAAGGATCACTTAATGGATACGATGACGGCAGTAAAAAAAGAACCTAAAAAAAAATCAGAATTTTTAAATCCTGATGACTATAGAAAAGATTTTCCAATCTTGAATGAAATTGTCCATGGAAAACCTTTAATCTACTTTGACAATGGAGCTTCCACCCAAAAACCTTTACAGGTTATTAATGCCATTAGTGATTATTATCTACACTCCAATGCTAATGTTCATCGTGGAATACATGCTCTATCGGAAAAAGCAACAGCCGCATTTGAGGATTCCAGGAAAAAAATAGCAAACTTTATTAATGCATCTACTGAAAAACAAATAATATTTACTCGGGGAACTTCAGAATCGATTAATTTGGTTGCTTCTGCATGGGGAAGGAAATTTGTAACGGCTGATGATGAAATTATTTTAAGTGAAATGGAACATCACAGCAATCTTGTTCCATGGCAAATTTTAGCACAAGAGGTTGGAGCAAAATTAAAATTCATTCCGTTTAAAGATGATGGGACTATCGATTTTCCAGTATTCGAACAGTTAATTTCCGGCCGAACAAAATTGGTGGCAATTACACACATGTCAAATGTTTTCGGAACAATTAATCCGATTAAGAAAATAATCAGAATCTCTCATGATCGTGGTGTGCCTGTTTTACTGGATGCTGCACAAAGTGTTCCGCATTTACCGGTAGACGTGGAATTTCTGGATTGTGATTTTCTTGCTTTTTCCGGACACAAGATGATTGGACCTACAGGTATAGGTGTGCTTTATGGTAAAACACAGAGATTGCAAAATATGAATCCTTATCAGGGCGGTGGGGAAATGATTAGTTCAGTCTGGTTAGAAAATTCAACATGGAATGAGATACCGCACAAATTTGAAGCCGGCACACCAAATATAGCCGGTGCAATTGGTTTAGGTGCAGCAATTGATTATTTGAATGATATAGGGATGACCAATATTGCGCTGTATGAGCAGGAATTAACAACCTATGCTTTAGAGAAAATGAGTTCAATAAAAAACCTTAAAATTTATGGCGAAGCACCTGAAAGGGGAGGTATAATTTCATTTAATATTGGTGACATTCATCCTCATGATTTATCTCATTTCTTAGATCAGCAAGGAATTGCTGTACGAGCAGGACATCATTGTGCACAACCTATAATGCGAAAATTAAATATCGCTGCAACAACGAGGATTAGTTTTTATTTTTATAATACCAAACAAGAAATTGATACATTTATAGATGAATTGGAAAATGCAATTAATTTTTTTAATTACTAAATACATAAATTATTATTTTTAGACATATTTTAACCTGCTTATTTTTCACCAATTTCAATTTCTTACTTAAAATTACTTTTTAAGCAAATAACATTAATATATTCATAAAGTTACAGATAATATTATACTGCAATTTGATTAATTTAATAGATGTCTATATCTAAAATTTAATTTATAAAAACTAATCTGAAAGTGTGGCTGTTTTAACAGATTTAAATCAACGCAAAACCACAGAAAAAGAACAGAAATTTCAAAAAGCATATCTGGAACAAATATTTGAAAACGCTCCGGAAGCAATAGTAATCCTGGATAATAATGATAAAGTTATCAGAATAAATGTAGAATTTACCAAACTTTTTGACTATACTTTAGAAGAATCAAAAGGAAAATTATTAAATAATTTGATTGTCCCACCAAGTTTGGCATCCGAAGCTGACTCATTTTCAAAATTTATTATAAAGGGTAAAAATTTAAACGCAAAATCTTTACGTCAGGATAAAAATGGAAATCAAATTTACGTTTCTATATTGGGTGCTCCGATCCAGATTAGTAAAGGTAAAAAAGGGGTATATGGGATATTTAGAAATATATCGGGGAGAAAAAATGCTGAAGAAGCGCTTAGAAAGGCTAAAGATGAGTTAGAACTTGCAAACAAAGAACTGTTAGAGAATAATGAACATTTAGAAAAAACAACACTCCTGGCTAAAAAAATGACTATTCAGGCTGAATTAGCGAGTGCGGCAAAAAGTGAATTTTTAGCAAATATGAGCTATGAAATCAGAACCCCTATGAATGGCTATTTGTCTAAACCGATTAAAGCTGATGAACTAAGTTCAGAATTACAAAACATAGCTTATAATCTTTAAACGTTTCATTTAACAATTTTATAAATAATTTATTTAACAAAATGTTGAGAATCTTTTTAGTTGTTTTTTTATATTGGGTCAGTTATTTTCTTCTGATCAGATTATGTCTATTTCTGAGGCAAGAGTTGATGCCAATTCTGATTTTATCACTGATAAAATTGGCAAGATAGATAAGATTTGAGATATGTTTCAGTAACTTTATGAGTTTTTTATAAAGAAAAAAAATATATATATAACTTTCCATTCACGTATTTAAATTTATCATCAAAATAAAAATTAAAATTAATTAAATTAAAATTAGATTGGTTATTGCATTTCTTCAGTTTCAATTCGGTGATTAAATTTACCATTCATCTTCAAAAATATACCTCCCATTAGTTTTTACTATGAATGAAAGATTTTTTATATTAATTTTACCCATTAAATAATTCTGATATTTTTTGGCAATAAAGTTTTAAGTTCAGGAATTATTATAAACCTGGATTAATTTATTATTTAACCATCTGCAAATTAAGTATTGAAAGGTGAAACGAATGTTTAAGACAATAATCACACTTTTGATTACATTTATAATGTTTTCTTCAATATCAGCACAAGAATTATTATCTACGGATAAAGTGTATGTCACAATGGAGGAAGCAATATCGAGAGCCCTTTCTCAAAATAATCAGGTAAAAGCCAGTGAATTTGCTATGAAAAAAGCAAATTGGGACAAGAAACACGCCTGGACACAGCTTTTTCCCACAGTAAGTTTGAATTCACAGTACATGTGGATGGATGACAGTACCTTTGCTTTACGTGATTTTAGCAGGTACTTTCAGGATCCCAATTCCCCATTTAAAATTCCCCAAACAGTCTTTCAAAATTCTTATTATACTTCGATTGATTTGTCCATGCCAATTTTTAATGGTAATATTTTAAATGGATTATATATAGCCAATGCAGCAGAAGACGCCTCAATCCAAATGAATAAATCCACACAAAGAAATATGGTCTATTTAGTTACAAGTTCTTACTTGAATTTGTTAAAACTTTCTGATGTATTGATATTACAACAAGAGTATCAAAATCTATCACGATTAAATTTTGAAAAGGCTGAACGTTTATATAACGCCGGAAGATATTCCAAATCAGAGGTCCTGCGATGGAAGGTAGAATTACAGCAGCAAAAAAGTACTGTGGTAAACAGTGAGTCACAACTGCGAACGTCACACACTATGTTGAAAAGATTGGTGAATATTGATATGCAAAAAGAATTAGAAATTGAAAATCTTATCCCTGAAACTTTGAAATCAGAAAGTGAGAAACTGGCAGGAATGAATGATCAGCAGATTCTAAAGCTAATCCAATTAAATGATGAGGAATTAATGGAGGTGAATGCTGCGCTAGCATCTGCGAAATCAAATGAGGAGGTCAGTAAACACTTATATCACAATTCCTATTCATCATATTTGCCAAATATTAATTTAGATTATTCATATGCCTGGCAAGAGAATAATACTATCGAGCCGGATTCTTATTCTCCAAAAACTTTAGTGGTTAGTTTAAGTATGCCTTTATTTACAAGTTTTCAGAATTTTACATCAGTAAAATCATCTTATTATGAATATAAATCCAGCCAGGAAAATTTTTATGACCAATTGCAAAACACAAGGCTTATTTTAATTGAGACTGTAAATAAAATTATTAATCTAAAAACTCAAAAAGAATTAAACGAAACCAATGTAAGTTTTAATGAAAAAAATTATAGTATTATTGAACAGCAAAAAGAAAAGGGATTGGTATCGAACCTGGATTTTATTGATGCAAAGTTAAATCTGCAGAATTCAAAATTGGAAAATATAAATACGCATTATGATTTTATTTCTGCCATGGTTGAACTATACTACCTTTTAGGCAAATTGGATAATATTATTAAAGATTTTTAGAATACAGTCAACTTTGGATTAAATTGAATATCAAATGAGAACTGGAGAATAAAATGAAAATTTTACTAAGTATGATTATTATGTTGTTTTTATCTTCGTGTGCGCAAAATGATTCTCAAACTGATGCATCTGTTGCTGAAGAAACAGTAGCTGAAACTAGTTTAAATGAAGAAGAAACAAATACAATTCCTGTTGAGGCTTATGTTGTAAAGAAAGACAAAGTTGAAGAAAAACTACCATTTACAGCGATCTTAAAACCTTTGCATTCTGTTGATATTGTGTCTGAAGCGACGGGAAAAGTGATAAAAATAAATAAAGAACTCGGTAGTTCGGTTAGTAAAAATGAAATACTTGCCATTATCGATGATGTTGTCGCAAAGAGTAATTATGAGCAGGCGAAAGCTCAGGTGTTAACAACAAAAAATAATCTTAAGATTGCCGAACTAAATTTAAAAAGTGACAAACAATTATTTGAAAATAGTGATATTTCACAACTTGAATACAATAATTCGGAATTAACTGTTAAAACAGCAGAAGCAAACCATCTGGCTGCGCTTGCAAATCAAAACTTTATGCAAAAGCAGTTTCAGGATACTCGACTTGTTTCCCCTATAAAAGGTGTTGTGGCACGCAAATTTGTAGAATTAGGCAGCATGGTTAATCCTTCAATGACTGTATATCGTGTTGTAGACTTGACTGTATTAAAATTAGAAGTTGGGGTTCCACAGTCTTTCATAAGTAATATCGAAATTGGTGGTGAAGCTGAGGTTACGATTACTGCTTTAAAAAACAAAATTTATCTGGGATTTGTGAAATATATTTCTCCGCAGGCAGACGAAACTACCGGCGCTTTTATGACAGAAATACATGTAAAAAATACGGTGGACAAAATAATCAAAGCCGGGATGTCATCAAAAGTAAATCTGGTTTTGAAAAGCAAGGATAAACAACTGATTATACCGAATCACGCATTAATAACCAAAAATGGTGAAAAATATATTTATAAAATCGTAAAAAATATTGCCAAATTAGTTCCCGTAACAACAGGCGATTCATATGGTTCAAATGCGGTCATTGAAAAGGGATTGGCAGAAGGTGACACCATTGTTGTTGTAGGAATGAAAAACCTTGGTATTGAAACTAAAGTTTGGATAGAAACTATTAATAATAAATAGTCAATAATCAATTTGACCGGGAATACCAATAATATGACTAAACTAATTATTTCATATTAAACAGAACTATAATTCAATGGGATATCAAATATTTAAGATGCCAAAGTGTTTAATCATATTTTTAATATTTATTAAATGCTTTGAAATCCAAGCACAATCTGATTCAACACATCAATTAATTTTAAAAGGGATCGATTTTGCAAGTAACTTGCAATATGAAGAAGCAATAAAAATTTTTGATGAAATAATTAATAAAGAGCCCGAAAACCCCAGAGGCTATTTTCTAAAATCAGCAGCATATTTCTGGATATTTTCGACGGACATGCACAATGAAGCTATAGGGGACACATTAAAAGAATGGTCATTTAAAGCTGTTGAAGTTGCTGAAAGTCGATTAGATGAAAATGAGAATGATATCGACGCATTGTTTTACCAAGGTGGAGCTTATGGAACACTTGGCAGATATTACGGCTTGACACAGAGTTATCTTAAAGCTTATTGGTATGGTCAGAAGGGCAAAAATTATTTAGAAGAGGTTGTAGAGAACGATTCCACATATTATGACGCTTACCTGGGATTGGGCATCTATCATTATCTTGCTGATGTTCTTCCCAGGTTTGTAAAAATTTTATCATTTATTCTGGGAGTAAAAGGAGATAAAGATCGGGGAATTGCCGAGTTAAATTTAGCAGCAGAAAAAGGAATCTATACCAAATCAGAGGCATTGTTTTTTCTGGGAGCGATTTATACATATCGTGAAAGAGAATATGAAAAAGCAGAGAAAATATTTAATAAACTTTTAGAAAAATACCCGGATAATTGTGGGGCGTTGATACATTTAGGTCGTTGTTACTCTTATATGGGAAAATGTGAATTAGCATTACAAACATTTTTTAAAATTCTAAACAGTGGAAATGCAAAGAATCGTTTACCAATTACCAGCCTTCATTACCAGATGGGTGATGTACAATTCAAATTAAATGATTTTTATACTGCGATTGGTTCATACACTGTTTCGGTTGAAAGCGACACATCTGATGTAGGGAGCAGGCGTTGGACCTATCCCTGGGCGGTTTATAAATTGGGAATGTGTTATGAAATAATTGGAAAACGAGACAGGGCAGAGTATTATTACAATAGGGTTGAAGAAGATGATAATGAAAGAGCATACAATCTTTCTCAGAAAAATTTAAATGAACCACTACAAGAAATAGACATCACAATTATTCGAAATAGAAATAATAGTGATTGTGGGAAATATGAAAGTGCTCTGGAATCATTTCAAAATCTGCATGCAGAAATTTTATTAAATCCGAATCCGTATTTACTAAAAAAAATACCTTTAATTAAATATCAAATTGGTAAAATAAAATGTGATTTAGAGGAATTTGAAGAAGCTATAACCTATCTTCGTCAAGTAATAGATGAAACTTCTGATGACGAAAACTTTCTTTTTTGGGCACATTACCTATTGGGAAACTGTTACAGAGATACGGGTGATATAGAAAAAGCTTTGGAAGAATACGATCTTGCTGGAGATACAGATGATATGGATTTGTTGATTAGAATAAACAGAGCAATGCAGGCTATTGATGTAAATGGTAACCGGTAATAGGTTATCAGTAAATATTTACTAGGCTTCGGTAAATCATGATAAAGCAGGTGAAATGAATGCATGTAAAAAGCTTTAGAGATTTAGAGGTTTACAAATTAGCCCGACAGCTGTCACTGGAAATATTTCAAACATCAAAGAAATTTCCAAAAGAAGAAAAATATTCTCTGACTGACCAAATTAGACGTGCTTCCCGTTCTGTTGGGGCTCAAATTGCTGAAGCATGGGCAAAACGTAGGTATCAAAAACATTTTATAAGTAAACTAACAGATTCTGATGGTGAGCAACAAGAAACACAGCATTGGATAGAAACTGCTTTTGATGGTGGTTATTTATCAGATGAATTAAATATAGATTGGTTAAACCGATATGCATCAGTGGGAAAAATGTTGAATTCAATGATCACTAAAGCTGATATTTTCTGTTTCCAAAATAACAAAAAAACAATCGATCAGTAAAAAGGGGTTAGAGCCATTCGAAATACCGATTACCGATGACTGATCACCGATTACTTATGGAGTATAATAATTAATTTAAATAAGAAATATTATTGTTCATATTATAATAATTCTTAAAGGAAGACAGAATGAACATAGCAAAATTTTCTGTTAAAAATTCGGTACTTGTAAACTTATTGATGATTGGATTATTTTTATTTGGGGGTATCTCACTACTCCAAATGCCAACAGAACTAAATCCTGCAATAGATTTTAACTGGATTTTCGTAACAATACTATATCCCGGGGCTTCACCCACAGAAACTGAAAATCTGATTGTGGATAAAATCGAGGCCGAAATTCAGGATGTTGATGATATATCAGAAATACAATCCACAGCCGGTGAAGGATTTGGATTTGTGCTGGTCAAATTTGATGACATGTCAGAGAGTGAATTTCGCGAACATTTTACGGATTTAAAAGCAGAAATAGATAAAGTCGAATTTCCTGAAGATGCAGAAGATCCATTATTTCAATCTTTTAACAGTGGAGATTTTTTGCCGGTAATTACCATAAACATGGCATATACAATTCCTGAGGACAATGCTCAAAGAATCGCTGATAAACTGGAAGAAGATTTGTTAGACCTAAAAGGAGTGGCGAAAGTGCAGGTTTCCGGTTTAGCGGAAAGAGAAATCTGGGTTGAAGTTGACCCGGTAAAATTAAATACATTGGGTATTACATTTGATCAAATCGTAATGGCGTTAAAAGTCAGGAATTTAAATGTGCCCGGCGGGAATATAGCTTTTGGCAAAACAGAATATTTAATCCGATCGGTAGGTGAATACCAATCTATTGAAGAAATTAAGAATACAGTGGTAAAAACATCTGCTAATGGTGATTTTGTAAAAATAAAGGATGTCGCGGAAGTCAATGATCGCCGTGAAGAGATGCGAATTTTATCGAGACTCAATGGAGAACCTTCAATTACATTCTCCATGTCAAAAAACAGCGATGCTAATTCTATAGATGTGATTGAAGAAATTAAAGAATTGATTGAATTATTCAAATTAAATATACCGGATGGTGTGGAGTTCAGTTATACGAATGATAATTCTGTTTATATTTTGAGGGTAATCAATGTTCTGAGGAATAATGCTTTATTTGGCATGATTTTAATTATAATAGTTTTATATTTTTTCCTTGGAAAAGGCAATGCATTATTAGCTTCGCTTGGAATTCCAATTTCATTTTTCATTGCATTTATATTTATGAACCTAACAGGGCATAGTTTAAATGGTAATACTTTGTTCGCATTAGTCATGGTACTTGGTATTATTGTTGATGACGCGATCATTGTAATTGAAAATTGTCACCGCTACAGGCTTATGGGCTTTAATTCAGTTCAGGCAGCAATAAAGGGAACTACTGAAGTTGTTACGCCAATATTATCTTCAATTGGAACAAATATAGCTGCATTCTTACCATTGATGTTGTTACCCGGTATCATGGGTAAATTTATGCGAATTATACCAATTGTATTTGCTTTGGCTCTTACAGCATCTATGTTCGAAGCATTTTTTCTGTTACCTTCACATTACGCGGACTGGACAAAGAAATCTAAGACACACTTGAGAGGTGAAAAGAGATTCTTTATTACATTGCGAAAATGGTATGGGCATATGTTGATTAAAATTTTGCGTAAACGATACTGGTTGATAGCAGGCTTAATTGTGGTTTTATTTGTCTCAATTTCACTTATTCCACTTATTGGAGTGGAAATGTATGGAAAAGAAGATTTTGACCAATTTAGGGTTTTAGTCAAATTTCCCGAAGGAACAAGTTTGGAAGAAACCGATAGAATTATGAAAAAATTTGAAAATGAAGCTTTGAATTTATCTGGTACGGAGGTAGAATCAGTTATCGCAAATATCGGATTATTCCAGGGTAACGATGAATGGATTACCCGGAAAAACGTTGCCCAGATTATTGTACAATTAATTCCTCTTGAAGAAAGAGATAGGCCAACGTCAGAATTGATGAATGAATTGCGCAGTGGTATTCAATACATAAGTGGTCCGATATCTGTGCAGTTTGAAGAGATAAGTGGCGGACCACCTGTAGGTAGGGAAATATCAGTTAAGGTCGAAGGAAAATATTTTGATGAAATTAAACAAGCGGCAATGGCATTGCAGGATAGCATAAAAAAGATTCCCGGTGCAATGGATATAAGTGACGATTTTCCTCCCGGTAAACAGGAAATACGAATTAATGTTGATGAAGATAAAGCCGCAATGTATGGTTTTAATACTCAATATGTTGCGATGAATGTGAGATACGCGTTTGATGGAATAGAAGCTACTGAGTATCGAGATGGTGATGAAGAAGTAGATGTAATCGCAAAATATAATGAGAGTAATCGTTCCAGTGTTGATGATGTATTGAATTTACAGATAACAAATTCATCAGGTCAGACTATAGCTCTGAGAGAGATAGCAAAGTTTGAAATTACTCCGGGTCCAACTGAAATCCATCGGTTCGATCAAAAACGTACGATAATGGTTGTAGGTGATATTGATGAAACCGTTGCTTCGCTGGATGAAGTAAATTTGAAAATGGGAAAAATATTTCCCAAAATTGAAGCAAATTTTCCGGGAGTGCATTTTAAAATTGGCGGTCAGTTTGAAGAGTTTATGGATGTCTTTCAAGATATCGGCGCTTTATTTGCCTTAGCTCTTATTCTTATTTTCTTAATTCTGGGAACGCAGTTTAATTCATATACTCAACCATTAATTATATTAAGTACAGTTCCCTTCGCCCTAATTGGAGCTATGTTAGGATTGATTATCAGCGGTAATCCTTTCAGTATTGTTGCTTTGTTTGGCTTTGTTGCATTAGCCGGTATAGTAGTAAATGACGCCATTGTTATGATGCACTTTGTTAATCAGCGCCGCAAGGGAGCAATGAGTGCTTTTATATATTGGAGAAGCATTGTTAATTCAGGCAGACTCAGATTACGTCCGATAATTTTAACCTCGTTAACGACTATATCAGGTTTGATTCCAATGGCATTTGGAATTGGCGGTAGTTCAAACACCTGGGCGCCATTGGCAAACGTAATTTTGTTTGGATTGCTTGTAGCGACTATTTTGACTCTATTTATTATTCCAAGTTTGTTTGCGGTATTGGATGACATAAAAGGAAGCAGAAAAAAATCAGTATTAAAAACCAAATCTTAAGATTTAGAATTTTCGTCTGATTTTATTTGAAACTAATTCTGGATAGAGTTCTTTGTAACAATCAGGGCATATACCATGGCTAAAATCCGCTTCAGAATGTTTAGCTATATATGATTCAATCTGATTCCAATAACCTTTATCGTCCCTTATTTTTTTACAGGAAGCACAAATCGGAAGCAAACCACCTAACTGTTTAACCTGACTTAATGCATTTTGTAATTCATTCTTTTGGCTTTCTAATTCCTGTGTTCTTCTTGATACTTCTTTTTCAAGAATGATATTTTGCTTTTCAACTTTGTTTAATCGGTTAGTATGCACTGTTAATATTATTCCGGCTATAATCGCGAAGATCGCAAAACGAAACCACCATGATAACCAAAAAGGAGGTAGAATTGTGATTTTTAATGATGCATTATTTTTATTCCAATGTCCATCATTATTTGAGGCTGATACAAGAAATTCATATTCTCCGGGTTCAAGGTTAGTATATGTTACAAATCTTCTATCTGCATTTGTCAATGTCCAATCTTTGTCAAATCCTGCCAATTTATATTTGAATTGATTTTTTTCAGGGTGGGTATAATTTAAAGCACTAAATTCAATTGAAAATACAGATTGATTATAATCCAATTCAATTTGATTTGTATAAGCAATAGTTTTTTTCAAGATTGAATCTGGGTTTACATCAACAGATTTATTAAAGATTTTAAAATCCGTGAAAACAACAGGTGGTAAATATTTATTTTCACTTATACTTGTTGGGAAAAAGCTGTTGAAGCCATTTACTCCACCAAAAAATAGTTCTCCACTTTTACTTTTAAAAAATGATCCATTATTAAATTCGTTGCTTTGCAAACCATCGCTTATGTTAAAATTTTTAAAAGCTTCTTTACCTTGAACATTTGGATCAAATCTGGAAATTCCTTTATTTGTACTAATCCAGAGATTTCCCTGTTCATCTTCAAGAATTCCATAAATAACTTCATTTGGTAAACCGTCGGCTACACTAAAATGGGTAAAACTCTCTTTTTTTCTATCAAATTTATTTATACCACCACCATGCGTTCCAATCCAAAAATTTCCAGCCTTGTCTTCATAAATCATAGAAGCAGCATTGTGATTTATTGAGTATGGATTTTTAGGATCGTTCTTATAGTGAATAAATTTTTGATTTATTTCATCAAATCTATTTAATCCGCCTCCCCAGGTACCGGCCCATAACGTACCATTTTTATCACGAAAAATTGATAGTATTGAATTATCACTTATAGTGTTTTTGTTTACGGGATCATGCTGATAACTGATAAATGTTTTTGTTTTAATGTTAAATTTATTTAATCCACCCTCACTGGTTCCTAACCATAATATGTTGCCATTGCCTTGAGGATCTTCGTAAATAAGGCGTACATTGTTATCACTGATAGTATTAGGATTGGAAGGATCATTTAAAAAATGTGTGAATGTATTCCTTCTTCGGTCAAATTTATTTAGTCCACCGTGCCATGTTCCAATCCATAACATCCCGTTTTTATCTTCGTGGATTGCCATGACTTCGTTATAACTGAGACTATTTTGGTTGTCAGGATCATGGAACCAGTGTTTATATTTATTATTTTTTCGATCTAATTGATTTAGTCCATTATCAGTAGCTATCCAGAGCATTCCATCACGACTTTCATGAATTGCCCAAATAAATTCATGACTTAAGCTGTTGGTATTTCCCGGGACATGTCTGTATTTTCTGAAATTGTATGCATTTCTGTCATAGATATCAATACTGGAACCGGTGCCAAACCATACATTTCCGGATTTTTCAGTTAAAATGGAATATATGTTATTGTGGCTTACACTATTTTCGTTATCTGAATCATGTTTAAATTGTGTAAATTTATCAGTTTCATCATTGAATACATTTAGCCCACCACCCTCGGTTCCAATCAATAGATAAGTTTTGGAATTTTCTTTCAAACTGCTTATACAAAGTATTTTATTGTCACTTAAACTATTCGGGTTTCCTCTTTCTTTTTTATATGCTACACATTTTTCGTTTTCAGGGTTAAATCTAATTAACCCACCTCCATTTGTCCCAATCCAAATATCACCGTTATAATATTCATAAAGACTTGAAACATTATTTATACAAGAATTATTGTTAAAATTAGCAAATGATTCAAATCTATTCGTAGACGGATTGAATTTATTAAGTCCTCCTCCCTTTGTACCTATCCATAAAATTCCGTTCTTATCCTGTAATAATGAAGTAACCTGGTTATTACTGAGACTATTGTTGTCATCAGTTATGTTTTTAAAATGTTCAAAATAATATTGGTCTTCATTTTTGATCCATAGCTTAGAAAACCCACCACCAAAGGTACCAATCCATATTATGTTTTCCGAAGAATGATTATCACCAATTATGGCAGTTATTCTGTCGTTTTGAATACTTTGCTGAATACCTTCTTCAAATTTAAAATGACGGAATCCGTTTAAAATGGGATTATATACATTAAGGCCACCATCCCTGGTGCCAATCCAGATCATGCCTTCTTTATCTTCATACAGACATTGAATTTGCCTGTCTGTAAGTTTGTTTTTTTCAATAAGGTCCTGGTTTATTACGGTAAAATTATATCCGTCAAATTTATTTAATCCATCTTGCGTTCCAAACCAAAGAAATCCCTTGCTGTCCTGTAAAATTGAAAATACTGTGATTTGAGATAATCCATCCTGCAAATTGATATGCTGGAAGTTTAATGATTGGGAAATAAGAAATTGATTTGCAAATAATATCAGGAATATTAATTTGAAAATAATCTTTTTATTTAAAATAAATTTTAACATTATTATTTTGTTTATTAATTGTTTAAATTATTATCGGATATTTGAATAAAGACTGAACCAAAAAATTATCTTAGAGTTAAATTACCAATTGTAAAAAAATACATTCTGTTAATTTATAGATAAAAGTTATACTATTTTGGAAAACCTACGAGATATACAGTAAGGATTTCAATTTTATTTTTCTCATTATTTATGTAAGTAAAACTTACTTAGGAGGTATATTGAATATTTTTGTAAGTAATTTGTCAAGCACCGCGACTGAACTTGAATTAAAACAAATGTTTGATGAATTTGGTATTGTTGATTCGTCAACTATCTTAAAAGACAAATTTAGTTTTAAAACTATGAGGTTTGGATTCGTTGAAATGCCAAACGATATTGAGGCTTTAAGTGCAATCGAGAATTTGAATGGTAAATCTATAAATGGCCGAAAGCTGAACGTACATAAAGCGCGGATTAATTCCAAGGAGAGAAGAATACTTGATCGTGATGGCGGCAGACGATGTTCTGATTGTTAATATTTTATTTTTAATAATTCATACCTTTCTAATATCACAGAATAAATATTATTAATTGCTTTTCAGGGAATCAATTTCAATTTAAATGTATTAAATATATTTCTAGATAATTGAAAAATATTCAGAGAGCAATATGAAATACTTTATATTTTTTCAAATCATATTCCTGATCCTTTCAGGTACATTTCTCAATGCGCAAATTGATTTAGAAATAGCTTTTCCAAATTTGTCATTTACCAGACCTGTTGATTTGCGGCATGCGGGTGATAATAGCAATCGACTATTTGTTATCGAACAAAGAGGTATTATTTCTGTTTTTAGTAATAATTTAGCTGTCACAGATAAATCAATATTTCTTAATATTGAAAATAAAGTTCGGGATAACGGAAACGAAGAGGGATTACTGGGACTGGCTTTTCATCCCAATTATGAAAATAATGGATATTTCTTTGTTGATTATACTGCCTCAAATCCAAGAAGAACGGTAATATCAAGATATAAAGTATCAACAATGAATCCTGACAGCGCATTAGTCGATAGTGAGTTTGTGTTGCTCGAAATAAATCAACCATATAGCAATCATAACGGAGGACAAATCGCTTTTGGACCTGACGGTTATTTATACATTGCAATGGGAGATGGTGGTTCTGGAGGCGATCCCTTAAATAATGGACAGGATTTAACTACCTTGTTAGGGTCTATTTTAAGAATAGATGTTAACTCGCAACAGGATACTTTAAAGTATGCGATACCTGCTGATAATCCATTTGTTGGAAATTTTTCTGGCTTTCGGGAAGAAATATTTGCTTTCGGTTTGCGAAATCCCTGGCGGTTCAGTTTTGATTCGATTTCTGGAAAACTATGGACCGGAGATGTCGGGCAAAATATATATGAAGAAATTGATATTATTGAGTCTGGAAAAAATTATGGCTGGCGCGTGATGGAAGGATATCACTGTTACTTTCCACCATCCGGGTGTGATACTATTGGTTTAACAATGCCTATCTGGGAGTATGATCATGGTGAGGGTCAGTCGGTTACGGGAGGCTATGTTTACCGCGGAAATGAAGTACCGCAATTATATGGTAAATATATCTATGCAGATTATGTAAGTGGCAAAATATGGTCAATCGATTATGATGGCATAAATCCTGTCTCAAATAATTTATTACTCGATACAAGTTTGTTAATTGCATCTTTTGGTGTAGACCAAAATAATGAACAGTACATATGTAGCTTTGATGGAAAAATATATAAGATTATCAGTCTGCTATCAGGAAATACTTCACCTGATCAAGAATCCATTCCCCGTGAATTTCAATTAGGGCAAAATTATCCAAATCCATTTAACTCCAATACTATAATTCCTTTTTACATCGGGAAGAAATCCAATGTTGAAATTTCTATTTATAATTCACTGGGCAAACACGTGGATACGTTGATTAATAAGATTTATGATCCCGGTCAATATACAATTGAATGGAACGGGAAAAATAATCAGAATAGTGTGCAAGCCAGTGGAATTTACTTTTATAAACTGAAAGTAGATGGTAAAATCCTGTTTACGAGAAAATTGATATTAATAAAATAGAATATATTATTTTTATTTACCAGAAAGTTCTTCTTTTTTTTATCATCATATTCATATATTCAAAAAAAAACTATAAATTCCATCCATGAATGGTGTAACAGAAAAGCATATTATTCAAAGTGCCAATTGGCAGTTAGTGGTTCAACGG
>DAOWAQ010000352.1 GCA_030634505.1 Calditrichia bacterium | reverse complement strand
CCTTCTATTATATGCTGTTTTGAATTATTTGGGCCGCATCTTTTATACAATTGATTACATTCATTTATTGGTACAATTTTATCTTTCGTTCCGTGCAGCAATAATAATGGTTGTTCTATTTTTTTGATATTATTTTCTGGTGATAATTCTTCAATTTTTAATCCAATTCTATATTCAACATATTTTAAAACATATTTAATAATCCAATGCGGCATATGCTTTTTCAAAAATGATCTTTCCATTGTAGTCCCCACATCTGAAAAACTTGAAATTGAAACAAGACCCAGTATATCCTGGTTTTTACTTGATACATAAATGCTTGTTGCAGCTCCCAAAGAATGACCAATCAGAATAATTTTTCTTTTTGGATATTTATTTTTAATAAATTCTAGAACAGAATTCAAATCTTCAATAAATTTTACCATTGTTGTAAAACTATCTGAATCACTTTTACCATGATTCCTTGCATTTACAAATAATATTTGCCAATCTTTTTTTACAAGTACCTTGGCAAGTGGATAGAATATGTCCGATGTATTAGCCCAACCATGAATTAAAATTAGTAATGGTTTATTTGATTCGTTTTTTGTTAGCAGTGTTTGTATTTGTTTTGTATTCTTAGTTTGTATAAATATTTCTTCTGTTACTAATTCAAATTCTGCAGGATCACAACTATGTAAAATATGCGGATGATAGAACGATTTTTCCAGAAGAAATCTAATAAACATCACAATAATTAAAACGAGTAAAACAATTGCAATTATTAGCAGGAAATATAATGACATATTTAAAATCTCTTTTTATCAAAGTATATAGTGTTTTAGAGTAAAAGCATTAATCTTATACCAGTACATCGCAAAAGACATTAACAAAATAATCTATTGAATGAAACTTCCATAATAAGTAAATTGAATGCTCTTAACTAAGATCAAAATTATGAATAATTTACAACAGATAATAATATTTTTAATACTTTTTTCTAATCTACTATATTTAGGATGTAACCAGCGTTCAATTGATCCTGATGATTCAAATATTAACGATGATGCTAATCGATTAGTTCAATCGTACGGTTCCGAAACTACTTTCGATATTGCCACCTGGAATATAGAGCATTTCCCCATTAAAGGCCCTACCACTATAAGTTATGTTGCTCAATTGATCAAGGATATGGATATTGATTTGCTTGGTTTACAGGAAATGGATGAGGCTACTTCATTTTACAGGTTACTGGATTCTCTTCCTGATTACAATGGGATTGTTTCAGATTATCCTAATGATTATTTAAAGCTAGGCATAATTTATAAAAAAGATATAATTTCAATTTCTAATGTAACCCAAATCTTTACAAATGATTGGTATGCTTTCCCGAGACCTCCAATTATGGCTTATGTTGAAGTGAAAAATGAGAACAATATAAAATTTAATTTTACGTTATTTGTATTACATTTAAAGGCTATGGGTGGGCTAGAAAATGAAGCACGTAGAAAAGATGCATGCGAAAAACTATATGCTTATATAAATGACAATATTTTAATTAGTGCTGATAAAGATGTTATTATTTTAGGCGATTTAAATGATGAAATAGATGATCCTCTTGAAAGCAATGTATTTCAGGTTTTTTTAAATGATTCTGCAAATTATGAATTCTTAACTTCCACATTAATTGGACAAGCTTCATATCCAAGTTATCCTAGTCTAATTGACCATATTCTAATCACTAACGATGCACTTTCTGAATATGGAAATGGAAACACAAAGATACTTGACTTGGATTACCAATTTTCAAATTATTCAACACATGTATCTGATCACAGGCCGGTTCTTTCTCAGTTCCCGGTATTAAATAACTAGACAATGCAACTACAAATTGGAAATATAAATGTCTGTAAACTCTGAATTTGATTTAATTATAGTCGGTGCTGGTCCATCCGGATCGACTGCTGCTTTATATGCAAAAAAACATGGATTAAAAACTCTTTTACTGGATAAACAAAAATTTCCGAGAGATAAAATTTGTGGCGATGCACTTTCCGGAAAATCTGTGGGAATATTAAGAGATCTTGAACTTTTAGATGAAGTTCAAAAATTACCGGGCGCATTTATCCAATCGGTTACATTTAGTAGCCCAAACCATGAAATTTTCAATATCGATTTAAAGCAAACTAGTCTTAAAAATGTACCCAAAGGATTTGTTATTCGTCGGGAAATTTTTGACGATTTTATGTTTTCAAAAGCTAAACAGGTTGCAGACACAACTATAGAGAATTTTACAGTAGTGGACATTCTCACAGAAAACGGCACCGTCACCGGAGTAAAAGGAAAAAATCATATCAACGATGAAATAGAAGAATTTAAGGGAAAGATTGTATTAGGTGCAGATGGATATAATTCAATAGTCGCAAGAACCATGGGATTGTATGAACACGATCCAAAGCACTGGGTCGTAGCCTTACGATGCTACTATAAAGATGTTAAAGGATTGACAGATCAGATTGAATTACATTATGTGGATGAAGTTGTTCCGGGATATTTCTGGATTTTTCCGTTGGAAGAAAATTATGCTAATGTAGGCATTGGTATGCTTCATCAATATATTAAGCAGAACAAGGTCGATTTAAAAACTGCATTGGATAAAGCGATTAATAGTCCATTTTTTAAAGAAAGATTTGCAGATTCTACCGTAGTTGAAAAACCGACAGGCTGGAATTTACCGGTTGGTAGTAAAAAACGTAAAAATTATGGTAATGGATTTATGCTTCTGGGAGATGCTGCCGGTTTAATTGACCCGTTTACTGGTGAAGGAATTGGTAATGCAATGTATTCCGCTCGAATTGCCGTTGAAACAGCAAAAGAAGCTATCGCAAATAATGATGTTAATGAAACATCGTTAGCTCATTATTTTAATAGATTGTGGAATGATATCGGAAATGAAATGAAAGTAAGCCATAAGCTACAAAAAATTGGTAAATATCGATTTTTGTTAAATTTCGTAATTAAAAAAGCAGCCCGAAACAAAATTGTGAGCGATATTATTGCCGGAATGCTCGCCAATGAAATTCCGAGAAAACAATTAGCTAATCCGCTGTTTTATTTGAAATTGCTATTTAATTAGGAGTCTTCCAATTTTATTAAATTAAATTAAAACTTGGAATGGCAATGCCAAATTTCAGAAACCAATTGTTATTTTTTGTTTTATTTTTTTCTTTAACTTTCCAAATATTAGCTCAAAAAT
>DAOWAQ010000264.1 GCA_030634505.1 Calditrichia bacterium | reverse complement strand
TACATTCTCAATTTCTTTATGAATTTTTCGTATATCAGACATACTTGAAAAGCTTAACCAGCCAATAATTCCAAATCCTGCAAGAAAGATTGTCAAGATTAAAGCTAATATTTGTAAATATGTTCTGATATGATTAATTGAAAATAATTGAGAATCATCAATATTTTTGGCTAATGCATTGGGTTGTAATTGTCGTTTTAATGATAGTATTTCGTCTTCAAGATTTTGAATTTTATTTTCAATGTCAATTTTGGAATTTTTCATTATTACTCCAATTTTGTAATAAGCACTCGCCACCCAACATATATATTAAACGCCATGTACTGGCATCAATTTTTTCCTAATAATGGAAAATTATATCTTTCTATCAAACTTAACGATTTTACATATTTACATGGTAATTCCCAAACTTATTTTGTTTATTCCAGCCAAGAGTAATATATCTATTCTCACCGAAATCAAACCTATCATATTTAAAGTAAAAGCAGCGCTGTCAAAAACCTTGATGCTACTGCTGGGATATCGTACTTAGTTTGATTTTGAGTTTCTCTTTGTGTGCTGCAAGAAGATTTAAAACATTGTCAACATATTCGCTGGAATTGATTGTTTCAGTAACATATTTTTGTAACAGTTCCAACCATTGAATATGAATCTGACAAGGTTCAATATCACTGGAGTGAGTTAAGGGGCAATCGGGGCATCTTTGGTCAGAAAACTTCATGGTTAAAATTTCTTTCTCCCAGGTTTTTCTGTATTCTTTTGCATATTTTTCAATCCATTCAAATATCCGATATCTTTGTTCTTCCGGTGGAAATTGACTGATATGCTCTTGGATGGTTTTGAATTGTTTTTGGAGAAACTCTTCATTGCAAAAAGAAATATCCTGGTTATTTCCAACAAAACGTAAAATCAAGGCAAACATAGTATCATTAATAGTATACATAATAACCTATACTCTATTAATTGGTAGTTTAGTGAATTTTTGTGTGACTTTATTTGGGTGTCTGCTGAGGGGGTAAGGTTTATTTGGAAATTTTTGCATGTTTTTAATCTAAATATTTTGTAAAAAGTTGATAATAATCTAAAAATAAAAAATGAAAAATCAAAAGAATTTTATAAAATTTAATATTGATAAGTACCATTATAATGGGTACATTAGAAAAGATGAAATTTGAAGTCAAAATAAAAAAACAAATTGAAAAAAAATTAGAAAAGTTGCCTATACCTATTCAAAATAAATTGTTACGATTGGTATTGGATTTAAGGGATAAAGGGCCAGTGCAATCAAATTGGCCAAATTATAATAAATTAAACAAAAACGAATATCATTGTCACTTAGGATATTCCTGGGTTGCATGTTGGAAACATAAAAAAAATACAATTATCATAGAGGTGTATTATGTTGGCAGTCGTGAAAAAGCGCCGTACTAACAAACGACTTTTTGAAGTAAAGGGAAATATCCCGGAAAATGTAATCGATTTTCTTAAAGATAATTATGGCAGTTCCTTTGAAGTTATTGACGAAGATGACATGGTCGATATTTTTGAAACAGAATGGTTTAAAAAAGTTAATAAATCAGTAACTCCGGGTGAGAGTCTTCGTATTTACCGTCAAAATATTGGACTAAATCAATCAGAATTGGGTAAAAGGTTGGGGAATTATTCAAAACAACATATATCGGATATGGAACATTCAAGAAGAAGTATAAGTAAAGAAACGGCTAAGAAATTGAGTGTGCTTTTTAATATTCCTGTTGAAAGATTTTTATAATCAGTCGGAATTGATATATAATTATCTAATTATTTTTTGTTCAATATTATTTTGACCTTCATAATCATTAAGCGATTTTTGAATAATTTAATTATGGCTATAAATAAACAACGACTAAAAATAACAATTCGTGGGGCAGTGCAGGGCGTCGGTTTCCGACCTTTTATTTATCGTATTGCAAATGAAATGAAATTAAATGGTTGGGTATTAAATTCATCTTTGGGCGTGTTTATTGAAGTTGAAGGTGCAAAATTTGTTTTAGATAATTTTGTTCTTAAAATTGAAAATGAAAAACCGCTACACGCTATTATCAACAGTCTTGAATTTTCATTCCTTGATACCATAGGATTTAATAAATTTGAAATCAGAAAAAGTGAAGAAACAGAAGAAGTATCTGCATTCATAGTGCCTGATATTGCCGTTTGTGACGATTGCTTGCAAGAAATGAACAATCCAAATGATCGCAGGTATTTATATCCGTTTATAAATTGCACTAATTGCGGGCCAAGATTTTCAATTATTGAATCATTACCCTATGACCGTCCCAATACATCAATGAAAAGTTTTGAAATGTGTAATGAATGCAGGAAAGAATATGAAAATCCCACAGACAGGAGATTTCATGCACAACCTACCGCATGTCCCAAATGTGGCCCATGGATTGAATTATGGAATGAAAAGGGAGAAAAAATATCTGTAAAACAAAAAGCACTTAATGACACAGTAGAGAAAATAAAAGATGGGAAAATTATTGCGCTAAAAGGATTGGGAGGTTACCAGCTCTTAGTTGATGCAAAAAAATATGAATGGGTGCAACGATTACGAGAAAGAAAGAACAGGGAAGAAAAACCTTTTGCTGTCATGTTTCCCGGAATAGAAAGCGTGAAAGCAGATTGCGAAGTATCAAAATTTGAAGAACGACTATTATCTTCTGCTGAATCGCCAATTGTTTTACTTAAAAAGAAAAATCAAAAACTTTCTGTTGCAGATAATATATCTCCGGGAAATCCGTTTATTGGGGTTATGCTACCTTATACACCTCTGCATCACTTGCTAATGAAAATGCTTGATTTTCCGGTCGTGGCAACATCGGCTAACATTTCAGAAGAACCGATGGTAATTAGTGAATCTATTGCATTGGAAAAATTAAAAAATATTGCAGATTTTTATTTGGTGCATAATCGTCCCATTGTACGCCATGTAGATGATTCAATTGTGCGGGTGATTTCAGGACAGGAACTGGTAATGCGCCGAGCGAGAGGTTACGCACCTCTTCCAATTCCTATTAAATCATCAGACAAAACTTTTATTGCTGCCGGAGCCCATTTAAAAAATACGATTGCAATCACCAGTAAAAACAATGTGTTCATTAGTCAGCATATTGGGGATTTGGAAACCGAAGAATCATTAAATACATACAAAACTGTTATTGCGGATTTTGAAACATTGTACAATACAGATACAGTTATTGCTGTGTGTGACATGCATCCTGAATATTTATCTTCAAAATATTTTAAGGATAAATATGATGATGTAATTCAGGTTCAACATCATGCTGCACATATCGCGTCTTGCAGGGCTGAAAACCAGGTAACCGGAGAGGCTCTCGGTGTTTCGTGGGATGGGACTGGTTTTGGTGAAGACGGTTCAATTTGGGGCGGTGAATTTTTTATCTCGGATGATACAAGTTTTACGCATGTTGCACAATTTCGTAAATTTAGTCTACCGGGAGGTGATCAGGCTGTCAAAGAACCCAGAAGAACAGCATTAGGGATGTTGTTTGAAATGTTTGGTGCAAAATTGTTTGATTCCGATAACCCGATACTTTTCCAATTCAGTGAAAACGAAATAAATGTTTTAAAACAAATGTTGATAAAGGGTATTAACAGTCCCAGAACATCCAGCGCCGGCAGGTTGTTTGACGCGGTTTCTGCATTGATCGGATTAAGATCAAAAATAAATTATGAAGGCCAAGCCGCAATGATGCTGGAATATTTAGTAAATCAAAGAGAAGATGGATTTTATAAATTTGGGCTTTACGATAAAAAACCCATTTTGATTGATTTGTCCTCCTCCGGTTT
>DAOWAQ010000057.1 GCA_030634505.1 Calditrichia bacterium | reverse complement strand
TGATCTCGACATTATTACCTCCTTTGAAGTTAAATTCCAAGTTCCAAAAAACAAATTCCAATAAATTACAATTCATAAATTATTATATATCAAACGAAACGATTTTGTTTGACTATTTGTTGTTTTGGTATTATTTGTAGTTTGGCATTTGTAATTTGATTTTTCTCTATAATTTAATTGAACCAAGCAACTCTTTTGCCCAAAATTCAGTTGGCGAATTAAAAATAATCGTAATGATTTTGCCCTGTGTTTTAAATCCCATCCATGAACCATCTTCAACCTGTTGTATTGAATTTGTTTTCATCGCCGGCAAGTATTGATTTATAAAACTATTGATAGCGCTGTCTGCATCATTTTCACTTTCATAATTAACGAGTAATAAAATACTTTGTTGCTTATCATGTTTATATTTTGCCAGAACCGCTTCTGTATTCTCATTTATATTTAAAATGTTTTTATCCGCAATAAAGTAAAATGAGTTCAGCCAAATATAGTGTCGGAAATAACGAAGACTTTCCTGGATAAGATTGGTTTTTGGGAGAAGGCTAATAATTGGAGGAATGGAACCGGTATCTTTAATTTTATTATCAATATATTGAGCTAATAAATCTATCGTTGCTTTTGATTCTTCGGTTTCCGGGCTGGCAAGGATAGAAATAAAATACCTGTCCTTCCAAAACAATAGATTACCGGAAGTATATTGTGACCCCTGTCCATAAGTGCTATCAATGACTTCCCTGAAGTGAGCAAATATGCCAAAAGCGTTGAACGAATTACTCATATTAAAAATATCTACGAAGATATCAGGTTGATTTTCACAAACATACTTGCAACTCAATACTTTATTAAAACCATATGATATATATAATTCTGCGCCACCATTTATGTATTCATATAGATTATCTTTATCATAGATTTGTTCATCTTTTGTTTTATCCCAATTATTAACATTATCCGGTAATAATTCTGACAAATCTGCCATTACGAAATTCTCCAAAAGTACTGTAAAGAAGGTAGTAATTAATATAATTGTATAATTTTTATTATGCATTGGTTAAATAAAACTAAATATTAGATTAAAAGATAAGTTTTTGAAGAATTTAAAGCAAAATTTGATTATATAAAGTAAGGGGCTAGAAGAACTAAGCTACTTTAGTTACTGTTTTTTTTTTGGATAATTCTGCAAAAGCTATTTCTTCATATTCTTTTGTGAGAGATGTTATGAGTTCTTTGACTGAAATGATTTTGTCAATTCTATATGCGTTGGCGCCGGCAAATGCGAATCCATTATTGAGTTTTCCTTTTTGAGCATTGGTTAATGCCAGAGCTATGCAGTAAGGCGTAGTTTCAAAATCACAGGTTTTTAAACATTTCCAGGGACATTTAAACGGGTGCTTAATTCCTGCTGAGACATCTTCCAGAAAATTATTTTTTATTGCTCTTCCGGGTAGTCCAACAGGACTTTTAATTATAGTGATATCATCTTTTTTACAATTAACAAACTTTTCTTTAAACTCTATTGAAGCATCGCATTCATGGGTGGCAATGAATCTTGTTCCCAATTGAACTGCGGCGGCACCCAGTTGCATAAATTTATAAATATCAGCGCCGGTATATACACCGCCTGCAGCAATCACAGGTATTTTTTTGTTGTATTTATCTTCGAAAATCTTAACTGCATCTACGACTTCTGGTACCAACTTTTCAAGCGTATAATTTTTATCATTAATATGTTCGTATTTAAAGCCAAGATGCCCTCCGGCTTTTGGACCTTCCACAACTACAACATCCGGAATATGATTATAGTTTTTACTCCAGGATTGAAAAATTAATTTGGCAGCTCTTCCTGAAGAGACAATCGGAGCTACTTTTGTTTTGGATTCTTTAAGTTCTTCTAATGTCACAGTATTTGGCAGTTTTAATGGCAGACCGGCGCCGATAAAAATGATATCTATTTTTTCATCAATGGCTATTTTTACAAAATCATCAAAATCAGATACAGCTACCATTATGTTTAAGCCAATAACTCCTTTGGTTTTGCTACGAGCTTTCCGAATTTCTTCTATTAATGCCAGCTTGTTGTTCTCTCTGTATCCTGCTTTTGATTTTGGATTTATCAATCCCAGTCCTACTGAAGAAATTACTCCAATCCCACCTTCATTAGCAACGGCTGATGAAAGTCCGGAAAGTGATATTCCAACTCCCATTCCACCCTGAATTATGGCCTTATTTATTGTTAAATCTCCAATCTGTAGTTTTGGCATTTTGTAATCTATCATGATAATCCTTTAATTTTTATTTCTAAACAGTTTCAGTAACTCGGCGAAAATGAAAACCATAAATTGCCATTGTAATTGCCAGCGGAAATTTTTTCGGATATTTGAATAATCCCAACATGAACAATTTCCAATAATATCGTTTTCCTTTTTCTACAATTCCCAACACCCACATTGATCTAAATAATGCTTTGATATGATTAAATGACACTTTAGTGGGAATTTCAAAAGGACGATGGTATTCTATGAGAAAAGTTTTCACTCGATCATAAAATTCTTTGGGTGAGTAAATGGTTTCCAAAATTTCTTTATAACCTTGTACCAACTTTTGATAATTCATTTTTGGGATAAAATTCATTGTGCCATCCATGTTATCACCGCTCATAATATTTAGTAAACGTTTCTCGGATTTCATGCGCTGAAAAAGACGTGTACCGGAAGGTGCATTTAATAAACCCACCATTGCTGTTACGATACCGCTATTCTGGATGAATGCAATTTGCTGTTTAAAAATATTAGTCGAATCGCTATCGAAGCCAACAATAAATCCACCGGAAACAATTATTCCATGACGTTGTAATTTTTTCACAGATTCTACCATATCTCGTTTTGAATTTTGAGATTTACCGCATTCAAGCAAGCTTTCAGTATTTGGGGTTTCAATTCCGATAAATGTGTGATCAAATCCTGCTTCAGCCATTTGTTGAACCAAAGTATCATCATCTGCGAGATTTATTGAGACTTCAGTTCCGAAGGCAAATGGATATTTTCGTTTTTTCGACCAGGCAATTAATGCCGGCATCAAGTCTGATTTTAATTTCTTTTTATTTCCGATAAAGTTATCATCAACAACAAAAACACCACTGCGCCATCCAAGTTGGTATAATGATTCTAATTCAGCTATAAATTGCGCTGTATTTTTTGTTCGGGGCCTATGTCCGTTTAACAGGGTAATACCACAAAATTCGCAATCAAAGGGACAACCGCGTGAATATTGAACACTCATCGAAACATATTTCTTCATTTCCAATAATTTCCACATTGGAATTGGCGTCTTTGAAATATCAGGAAATCCGGTTGATTTATAAATATGTCTGGCAGTTCCATTTTCCAAATCATTAACAAATTCCGGTAATATATTTTCCACCTCACCTAATACAAAATGATCTATTCCTAAAAACTGGTTGTAGTCTAAAGTGGCTAAAGGACCACCAAGAACTACTTTGACGCCAACCTGGTTACACCGTGTAATAATTCTTTTCATAGATGAGATATGTATGTTCATTCCCGTTAAAAACACATAGTCTGCCCAATTCAAGTGTTCATCTTTCAAAGGGGAAACATTTAAGTCGATCAATTTATTTTCCCAAATCTCGGGAAGCATGGCGGCTATAGTGATTAATCCAAGGGGCGGTTCGGATGATTTTTTAGAAACAAATTTCAGCGCGTTACGAAAACTCCAAAAAGTTGCCGGAGTTTCAGGAAAAACGAATAATATATTCATGTTTTAAATCCAATAATTATTTTGTCTAATAATAACAATTTTTTTTCTTCGTGTTTGTAAAAGAAATGTAATTTTAATAGAATTAAAGATTAGTTTAATTAAAGAAAGTAGAGGTAAAGGAATTTTTTAAGTAAATTGAAACAAATAATTTCAAACAGCTTCATTGGGATTGAATATTAAGTTTGACGCACCTCCAGCCCCTCCCTAATTTAGGGAGGGGAGCCCGTCAAAAGATGGACGGGGAGGGTTAGAAAAAAGAATTTAGTATTTACACATTATTGATGTAAATATTTACAGATAAGAATTATTTTTAATGAGAAAAATCGGATCACTATTTTCATCAATTCTTGTATTTGTACTGGCACAGGTAGCATGGTTTTCATTGCTGGGTTTATGGATATATTGGTATGTATCCAATTACATCATTTTTGAAAATGTTGGAGAAAATGTCCCACCCCAGATCATTTCCGGCAGTACCAATGTTTTTGCTCTTGTTAGCGGGATAGTTTTATTAGTGTTTATTTCCATTGGCATGTCCCTTATATTTATTTATTTAAACAGGCAAATGAATATTACCAAACTTTATGACAATTTTATTGCCAGTGTTACACATGAGTTAAAATCTCCGTTATCTTCAATTCAATTATATCTCGAAACGATTAATTCTCGAAATGTTCCGCTGGAAAAACAAAAAGAATTTGTTTCGATTATGATGAAGGATACGGATCGTTTAAACGACCTTATCAATTCTATATTACATCTTTCCGGAATTGAACAAAAAAAGATGGCTCGCAAATATCCACATGATTATCAAATTTATAAGGCAAGTGAGATATTTACAGAATTGTTGAACAATTCAATAGACAAATTTCATTTAGCATCAGAATCTGTAATTATTCAAGGTAATCCTGATTGCTTATGTGTAATAGATAGTAATTGGTTTGAAATAGTATTTTATAATTTATTTGATAATGCTATTAAATATTCTAATAACAATACGAAAATACGAATTTCTTTGAGTAATACTTCTAAAAAAATACAAATTGAATTTTCTGATAATGGTATAGGTATATCACATAAAGATCAGAAAAAAATATTTAATAAATTCCAACGAATTGAAAATTCTCATAGCCCCAATGTAAAAGGGACTGGATTGGGACTTTATTGGGTTAAAGAAATTGTAAAATATCATGGTGGAAAAATTCAAGTGTTCAGTGGTGGCAAAGAAAAAGGAACAACATTTACTATAACTTTGCCGATATATCAAACTTCTAAAAAAAGATATATAAAAACCTTGTTAAAAATCAGCACAAAAAATAAAGAAAAATCGGATAAAAACAATGGAAGTTGAAAATAATAAAAAATATAAAATACTTCTGGTTGAAGATGAGGAAACCCTGGCAATCGGGCTTGAATATAATCTAACCGAAGAAGGATATGAGGTTGATTGGGCTGTAGATGGTAAAAAAGCGTTAATTAAAATTAATGAATCGGAATATGATTTAATCGTTTTAGATGTTATGTTACCATACGTTGATGGCTTTGAAGTGGCAGCGAAAGTACGCGAAAAATATCCTCAATTACCCATCCTGTTTTTAACAGCGCGAACCGGGGTTAAAGATAAAATCAAGGGATTGGAAATTGGTGCGGACGACTATTTAACAAAACCTTTTCATTTAAAAGAAATGCTGTTACGTGTAAAAGGAATGCTAAAGAGGCAATCATGGTATAAAGAAAACAGAGGCAATTTGCAGTCATTTAAATTTGGCAGTAATGAGATAAATTTTGAGAATTTAATGTGCAAAACAGCCGACAAGGAAATTCAACTCACCAGCCACGAAGCCAATCTGATGAAATATTTTATTGATAATAAAGGGATTATACTATCACGAGAAGAACTATTAAAGAATGTATGGAAAATAGATTCAACGATAGAAACCAGAACGGTAGATAATTTTATAGCACGCCTGCGAAAATATTTTGAACTGGATCCTGATAAGCCAATCTATATTAAAAGTGTTCGTGGTGCTGGGTATATATTCTCTGATTAATTATAAATTTATATTTTATTCGATTGTATACAATTTTTCAGCTTTTTCTGCCGACGTTGTTATTCCTTTAATCATTGCTGAACTAAAACCTTCGTGCTCCATTTGGTTTAAGCCAGAAATTGTACATCCCCTTGGTGTTGTTACTTTATCAACCTCATATTCAGGATGATTTTCTTTGGAAAGCAATAAAGATGCAGCGCCCCTTGCTGTTTGGGCGGCAATTGCTAATGCGTCATCCGAATGAAAACCGATTTCGATACCGCCCTGCGACGCAGCTCTGACAGCTCGTAAGAAAAAGGCCACTCCACAGGCAGCAAGAGCTGTTGCAGCGTTCATCTGTTCTTCATCAATTTCAAGCGTTTTTCCAACAGTATTAAATATTGCTTTTGCATCATACACTGCACGGTCATCCTCTTTGGATGCCGCGAGACAGGTCATTGACTCCTGAATCGCAATTGCAGTGTTGGGCATGGCGCGGACGACCGGAATATCTTTTTTTATTAAAGTTTTCAGTTGTTTGATGCTGACGCCGGAAACAACTGAAATCACAGTATGTTTACCAGGTGTTAAATCATCTGAAATTTCATTAAACAATGAGTTAATCTGCTGTGGTTCAACGGCAACAATAATGATCTCTGAATTGTTTACGGCTTTAATATTATCGCTTTGAATAATGAAGCCTTTGCTTTTTGCCTCTTCAAGAAGGCTGATTTTCCTCCTGGTGAGCGTTATATCCCCCGCTTTAAATTGACCGGATTGAATCAACCCATTTGCAATTGATAGTCCAATATTTCCCGCACCAAGTATGGCGATACGATTACTGTTTTCCAATTATGAACTCCTTTATATTTTATAATTATTATCTAGTGTTATGCTACCATGAAGTATCTCGCTTCGACTCCGCTCAGCGACCTCATTATTGAACCCTGAGCGTAGTCGAAGGGTGAATCCTATACGTCAATATTATGTCATTAAAAACAATAGGATTCCGTTTAGAAGCATGACGCAACGACATTTATAATCTAGATACCAAATTGTAATTATTAATTTTCATACAAATACTGTTTAAACTCCTTATACTCTTTTGATAATAAAATCGCTTCTTTTTCTTTCTTCATACAACTTGATAATCGTTCTGGTATTTCAATGTTTTGCGAAACTAACTGTTGAACAACATCAATAAACTTTGCCGGATGGGCGGTTTCCAAAAATATTCCCTGCACTTGAGACGATTGTTTCTTCAGATACTCCTTAACTCCAAGATATCCTACGGCTCCATGCGGGTCTAAAACATAATTGTATTCTTGATAGACCTTTTTGATAGCTTGCCTGGTCTGATCATCAGAATAGCTAAAACCGGTAATGTCCCTGTGCATGGCTTTTAAATCATGATTGTACATATCAAGGATTCGATAAAAATTACTCGGATTACCTACATCCATAGCATTAGAGATTGTTTTTTTTGTTTTCACTGGTGTGAAAACTCCGGTATCTAAATACTTTACGAATGAATCATTTTGATTAACGGATGCAATAAATTTTGAAATCGGCAGTCCCATATTTTTTGCCATCAAGCCTGCGGTTAGGTTACCAAAATTACCACAGGGGACAGACACAATCACAGGTGATTTTTTTGTTGAAACTTGACCAATTGCATAAAAATAGTAGAGACTTTGGGGAATCAGTCTGGCAACATTGATGGAATTGGCAGACGTCAAACTTAGTTTTTCCGAAAGATCAGGGTCTAAAAATGCTTGTTTAACCAGGTTTTGGCAGTCATCAAATGTGCCTCTAATTTCCAGCGCTGTAATATTATCCCCAATAGTTGTTAGCTGTTTTTCCTGTAGTTCACTAACCATTCCACTAGGGTATAAGATAATAACATTTATACCTTCCATATTGTGAAATCCATGGGCAACCGCGCTTCCCGTATCTCCGGAAGTTGCTGTGAGAATCGTTAATTCACTATTTGAATCTTTTACAAAATATTGCATTAACCGGGACATAAATCTGGCAGCAAAATCTTTAAAGGCGAGGGTTGGCCCGTGATATAATTCTAAAACGGATATTTGCTCATTTAACCTGATCAGGGGTACTTCAAAATTAAAGGCATTAATAATAATATTTTTCAGGATTGTTTTAGAAAGACTGTCTCCCAGTAAATTCTTGGACACTTCAAAAGCAATCTCCTGGAAGGTCAAAGAATTAAGACTATTTAGGATTTCAGGTCGTACTTGTGGAAAACCTTCGGGCATAAAAAGCCCGCCGTCATCCGGCAAGCCTTTCAAAACGGCATCTTTTAAAGAAACAAAATGATTTTTATTGTTGGTGCTGTAAAATTGCATTCTGATTACTCGCTTCTGGTTTCTTGATACTTGATACTCGGGTCTTGTTCTATTTCTTAAGCATGAATTGATTCCTTGGTACTCTGAGCCTGTCGAAGGGCCGATTTTTCAATCTTCAATTATCACTGGTCCCGTTTGATTTATTTTTGAAACAAATATTTCGCTGTTAATTTCCAAATTGCTTAAAACAGATTGCATTGCATTGCCTACTTCTTCCGCAATTTTTTTGCTGGTGCTGAATGCAAATATTGAAGGTCCTGAACCGGAAATACTGCATCCCAATGCACCGGTATCAAGAGCAGCGGTTTTTACATCATAAAATCCGGGAATTAGAATCGATCGGACAGGCTCTGCTATTACGTCTTCCATTGATCTTTGAATTAAGTTAAAATCCTCTTTTATAAGTCCTGTTATCAAGCCCGCAATGTTTCCTAATTGAGTTGTGGCGTCTTTTAATGGTATCTGTTTTTTTAGCATTTTTCTAGCGTCTTCAGTCCGAATCTCAATTTGCGGATGAATGATCGTACAAAACAGATCTTTCGGTGTTGGAATTTGAATAATATCAAGAGGATTGTAGCTTCGGATAAGAATCATTCCTCCAATTAAAGAAGGGGCTGCATTATCCGCATGTGCCGTGCCACAGGCAAGTCTTTCACCTTCAAGGGCAAACGGTAAAAGTTCCTCTTTTTGTAAAGGTCTTCCTAAGAGTTCATTTACCGCGAACACACCAGCCACCGCACTGGCAGCGCTCGAACCAAGACCGCTTCCTAATGGCATTTTTTTAATTAATTCAATTTCAATGCCCTGGTTGGAATTTATATGTTTCAGAAAAGACAAAACACTTACAGACGCGGTATTCTTTTCTGGAATCATCGACAATTTACCTTTGTCTCCGGTAATTTTTACAATAGATACTCCTGGCTTTTTCATCGGTTTTAAAATTACTTCGTCACCCGGATAGTCTACAGCAAATCCCAAAATATCAAAACCGCAAGCGACATTGGCTACTGTCGCAGGTGCAAAAACTTTAATTTGGCTTTTCATTGTTAAATTGTGTTTCCCTCTTTCGTATTGTCATTCCTAATGTTTTTGCCAGTCAGACATCTGGCTGATCGGGAATTCCTTGAACTTGACCCTTCTTTTCCCTGATGGGATTCCCAATTAAGTTGGAAATAACACTACACGATTAATC
>DAOWAQ010000343.1 GCA_030634505.1 Calditrichia bacterium | reverse complement strand
TGGTGGAATAAATGATATTTTACCGGATCTGGTGATAGGACGAATACCTGCAAAAAATAATTCAGAATTTTTGAATTATATGGATAAACTTTCAAATTATACTTCAAATTCAAATCCCGGATTATGGACAAATAAAGCTTTGATGATCAGTGGAAATGACGCAAGTACTTTTGAGCTAAATACCTTCCCACATGCTTTTCGAGCGCAAAATCAAAGAATTACTAATTATAAAATCCCTGATGAATTTTTTATGAGAAAATTAAACACAGTGCGGGATACAACGATAATTGATCCGAATTTTGGGGGAACTACAGATTTAATAAATTATTGGGATGATGGTCTATCATATATAAACTTCTTTGGACATGGCGGAGGTGGAATCTGGGCTGATGTTCAGTTATTTAACATAAATGATATTGACCGTTTGAATAATGGTTATAAATTACCATTTGTCTCAAGCATGACTTGCTTTACCGGAGCTTTTGAAAGCAAATCATTCTCTACGATTGCAGACAAATTAATTATCACTGCTGATAAGGGAGCTATTGGAGTTTATTCCAGTACGGGGTTGGGATGGTTACACAATGATTTTGCTGTTGGCTGGTCTTTGGCAGAAAATTTATTTGAGAAACAATTGTCAATAGGGGAATCAATTTTATTATCAAAAATATTTTATTTGGGAAATGGTGTATATATTTACGATGACGGCGCCAATCCTTTATTTAGTTATGATGAATTACGTCAATCAATGGTAAATCAGTATAATTTACTTGGAGAGCCAAATGTAAATTTACCTATCCCGGAAAGAAACGTTTCAATTAATGTTAATAATTCTCTTCTTTCAGTGGGTGATACACTTGAGGTTGAAATCAATACTCCATTCACTTCAGGTGAAATTTATGTTGAATTAACAAATGAAAATAATGAACCACTAATAGAAAATTTTAACGCAATTCAAAGTTCGAATAATAATTTTTCATTTGTTATTCCTGATGAATTAAATGAACAGGTGGGGTTTATAAAAGCTTTTGCAACAAATTCGACCCAAAGTTCACATGGAGTAGCTAAAATTGCTGTAAAGAAATCCTTACTGGATTCCGTAACGGTCTCACCGCAAAATCCCAAAGTCAATCAGCCTATCGATTTATTTGTACACATACATTCTGAAATACTAATCCAAACAGTAACTATTCGTAATTTATATCATGCGAATATGAAACAACAAGATGTTGTCCTAATAAAATTAAATGATTCACTTTACACAACATCTACAAGTTTAGGACCTTATAATGAAGAAGGCACCTGGTATTTTACCGTAGAAATTGTAGATACCACTGGTAATATTGTGGAATATCATCAGCAAAAATTTACCATTTCAGATCCCAGGCCTGATTTAGATATTATTGAAAATTCATTTAAATTTACAGGAAATATAGATGTCCAACTTTCAGTACAGATTAAAAACAACTATAGCGATAATATTCCTAGTGTAAAAATTGGTTTTTTTGAAAATGAATATAAATCAAATTCAATACCGTTCCATTTTGTCAATGAATCATTCACGGCAAATGAGAAAAAAATCATTACTTTTTCAGTAGATAATAGTTTACTATCGATTGGGAAAAAATTTATAGCAGTTGTTGATTATGATAGTTTGTTAGATGAAAGAGACGAATCTAATAATGTGGACTCCAGTTTAGTTTACGAATCATTCGTGCTAGTGTCTGCAAACAATGGAACTGTTGACACCTTAAATATTCAAAATATAGCAAAAGTATATATCGAACCAAATGCATTAAATCAATCATCAACAATGAATTTTTCGATTAAACATGATTCGGAAAGATTAGAATTAGACAGTCAGCCCGGTTTTAAATATATTTCATTTGGTACTTCGCATGATTCAATAATCGTTAATTTGAAATTAAATAATCCTGCAGCACAATTAATTCTACCGGCATTTGTTGCATTTAAGATGGATACTTCAATGAGTATTGATTCTCTTAACCATATTGGAATTTATCGATTTAGTTCTCATTTAAATCAATGGATAAAAATATCAAATGATAGTATGTATGGTGATTATAAATATGTAAAAACAAATACATTGGGTGAATTTGCTTTATTTTATGTCAATGACAATGAAAGTCCTGTGATAGAAATTACTGTTAATGGCAAAGCATTAAGAAATAATATGCTTGTTCCGGCCACACCAGAATTAGCGATTATATTGCAGGATGAAAACGGAATAGATATTTCCAAAGGAATTTTTATAAAAATTGATGGTGATACAATTCCCAGGTCAGAAATGAATGTTCCTGATAGTGTTCAAAATTCAAATGCAATATCTATTCTGACGTCACCTCGCTTTCAAACCGGTGAGCATACTTTAATCGTTGAAGCTTTAGATGCCAATGGTAATAAAACAATAAAACAGTTGAATTTCACAACTTCCGGCAGTTTTGATGTAGTTGTTTATGGTAATTATCCAAATCCTTTCACCGATGAAACATATATTTCTTATTTTCTTCTTGCGAGTGATCCATTAAAAGAATTTTGGGTTAAAATATATACAGTATCTGGGAGAATGATAAGAGAGTTAGAACCATATAGAGTTGATTATTTTGACTATGGCGAATTTTATTGGGATGGTAAAGATAATGAAGGGTATCCAGTAGCTAATGGAGTTTATTTTGCGGTTATATATGCAAAAAATCAAAATATGAAAGAAGTGGAAAAAAGAATAAAAATGGCTAAATTGAAATGAAATATATATTAATATTTACGTTATTAATTATTCAGTTTACTTTTGCTCAATCCTCCAAATATGGCGGTTCATTTCTTGAAATAGGAGTAGGCGCCAGGGCACTTGGAATGGGAAGTGCACAGGTTGCAGTAGCGGATGATGGATCGGCATTTTATTGGAATCCAGCCGGAACTGCATCTTTGGGAAGAATCCAGTTAACGGGAATGTATGCTGACCTTTTTAATTCTCTGGAAAATCATAGTTTTGCTGGTATTTCTTTGCCGATATTTGGTGGAGCAATGATTTCCGCATCGTGGATAAGACTTGCTGTAGATGATATCCCTAGATATAATGATGCTGATTTAATTAAAAATCCCGATGACAGAATTAATGATCCTGATGGTTCTGGATTGACAGATCCATCAACGGGCACTTTTGCTTATGCAGATAATGCATACATAATAACATTATCAAAATTGAACAGGATAAATGCAGATTTAGGATGGCAATATTTTGAATTTCCAATAGATTTTGGATATGGCATTAATTTTAAAATGATCGA
>DAOWAQ010000371.1 GCA_030634505.1 Calditrichia bacterium | reverse complement strand
TAATTATTTGAGCAAAGAATAAATAATTTTAACATTAATTGGTCATATATTTGAAGCAGGATAATTTAAAAACAACCTTACTGGAATTTTTAGATAAAGCTCCGGCGCATGTTGGAGCTAGAAAATCTTTTGAGGGATTAAGAACTGAAAACAGACATAAAAGAATCGAGAATTTTACCCATACTATTTGGGAAGAATTGGAACATTTGCGTATTGCCCAGGAAGATATTCTGAGATATATGTTAATTCCGGATTGGAAATCCCCAAAATGGCCGGAAGGTTACTGGCCTCAAGAGAAGGAAAATATAACTAACGAAGACTGGGAAAAATCCTTAAATGGATTCTTTTCAGATTTAAATGAATTTCAAGATTTTATTACCAACTCTGCAATCGAATTGACCGACAAAATACCGCATACTAAAAATCATTCATACTTAAGGGAAATCTTACTGATCATTGACCATAATGCTTATCATTTAGGCAAAATAGTTGAAATGCGTAAAGCGCTAAAAAATTGGTGATCGGTTAATTACGTAAAATTCAAATTTGCAAGAATAAAACATTCCCACTATATTCTAAAATCTACATTGATAAATAACATTAAATATACATTTAAACAATTTTGCTGGAGACATAAATGAATCAAAGATTAATTGACCAGTTTTTGGAAATGATAAAAATTCCCAGTGAATCCGGAAATGAAAAAGAGATGATTGCATATTTGGAAAAAGAATTTCAAAAATTAGGAGCCAAAACTAAAGTTGATAATTATGGAAATTTGATAGCTAAAATTAATGCAAAAGATTGCAAGGACAAAGAACCTATTTTGCTTTCATGTCATGCAGATACCGTTAAACCAGGCGTAGGGATTAATCCTGTAATTGAAAATGATATCATAAAGTCTGATGGTACAACCATCTTAGGTGCAGATGATAAAGCAGGCATTGCTGAAATGTTAGAGGCATTGCGTATTTCAGAAGTTCATCCTCCCATTGAAATCGCTATAAGCCGTCAGGAAGAAGTCGGTTTGTTTGGAGTTAAAAACATGGATTATAGTTTAATTTCCGCTAAAAAAGGATTTTTATTAGATAATGATACATTGGACACCATCGTCATTGGCGGTCCTTCATATTTTGCCATAGATGTGGAAATAAAAGGGAAAGCGGCACATGCCGGAATGGAACCGGAAAAAGGCATCAATGCCATATTTGCTGCATCTAAAGCAATAAGTAATTTAAATCTTGGCAGATTAGATCATGAAACAACAGCAAATGTCGGTGTGATTAGCGGAGGAATTATTAGAAATGGCGTACCGGATACGGCAACTTTTTTAGCTGAATGCCGTAGTTTAAATCACTTGAAAGCCGAACAACTTGCCGAAGAAATGGTAGCAACCATTAAAAAACAAGTTGAAAATACCGGCGCAGAAGTCAAGATAAAAACAGAAAATTTGTGTAAAGCGGTTGATATTCCTGAAGATTCCTGGACAGTTCAAACAGCAAAACAAGCTTTGAAGTCAATAGGTATAGACGCAAAAACGACCTTTATTACAGGATTTACCGATGCATCAATATATAACAATAAAGGTATCGAAATGGCCGTGGTTGGTATTGGGGCACGATTGGAACATTCAACAGAAGAGCACATATATATCAGCGACATGGAAAAGGCAGTAAAGATGCTTATTGAAATATTTAAATTGTCTGCTAATTAAACAATAAAAATTTATTTAAGGAGATTGATTTATGTTACGTTTATTAATTGTGTTGTTAATATCAATTTTTGTGGCATTTAGTTGCAATCAAAAGCAGTTGGAATCAGGAATTGATATTACAAATTTCGACACGTCTGTAAAACCGCAGGATGACTTTTATCAATATGTCAACGGAACCTGGCTAAAAAACAATGTAATTCCTGCCGACAAGTCAGCTTATGGGGCTTTTTATATGTTAGCTGAAAAAGCTGAAAAAGATCTAAGAGAAATTATTGAATCTACTGCAAAATTAGAAACTGAAGCTGGAAGCGATGAACAAAAAGTTGGTGATTTTTACAGAAGTTATATGGATAGTGCTTTAACAGAAGAACTTGGGTTAAAACCAATTGAAGATGAACTTGTTAGAATTGATGCTGTAAAAAACAAATCAGAATTAGTAAATCTTTTTGCACATTTTGAGGTGATGGGCATTTCAAAACCATTTGGTTTATTTATCGATCAGGATCTAAAGCAATCAGATCAATACATAACTTATTTGAACCAAGGCGGTTTAGGATTACCTGATAAGGATTATTATTTGAGTGATGATGAAAAATTCAAAGATATTCGTACAAAATATGTAGACTATATTAAAAATTTGTTTGAAATATCTAACATTGAAAATGCAGCAAAAAAGGCCAAACGAATAATGGAAATTGAAACAGAAATTGCAAAAAAACATTGGTCAAGAGTTGAAAACAGGGATATGAGTAAAACCTATAACAAATTTTCCTTAAAGAGTTTCGATAAAGAAGCAACAAATTTTGACTGGACTACTTATTATAAGTTGGCTGGAATGGAATCAGTTGAAGATGTGATTGTAAGACAACCATCCTACTTTATAGCCTTAAATAAACTTATAAATAAAGTATCAATCGCTGACTGGAAAACATATGCAACCTGGAAATTATTGAATTCTTCAGCTCGATTGCTCTCTAAACAATTTGTTGATTTAAATTTTGATTTTTACAGTAAGACATTACGTGGTACAGAAAAAATTCGGCCGAGGTGGAAAAGAGCAGTTCAATCCACAAATCGATTGGTTGGGGAAGTGGTTGGAAAAGTATATGTGAAAAAGCACTTTAAGCCTGAAGCCAAAGAACGTATGGTAAAGTTAGTAAAAAATCTGCAAAAATCTTTTGAACAAAGAATTAATGACCTGGATTGGATGGATTCATCTACCCAAAAAGAAGCCCAGTTAAAATTGTCAAAGTTTGTTGCAAAAATTGGGTATCCCAATAAATGGAAAGATTATTCAAAATTGGAAATTGAAAAGGATGATTTGGTTGGAAATGTTGCCAGATCTAATCAATTTG
>DAOWAQ010000364.1 GCA_030634505.1 Calditrichia bacterium | reverse complement strand
TTAGCCATTAATTGAGCTTTTTTGTCTATGAATATTAGGCACATAGGCTAACAGATTTTACTTCAGAGCTTCATTTTAAGAAAGAAGATTTATTAAATCCGCATTTTATGGTTGATGATATTCCAAATAATTTAATACTTTAATAATGACCTGTGGGCATCTTGTTTATAAAAGGAAACCTGTTTTAATTAAAACAACATGATAATTTCGCCCACACACATTAAATCCTGACAATTAATAGTTTTACTATGAATGACGAAATATATCCTGTTTTTGATAAAATAAAAGACAGAAAAGAGAAAGAGATTTATTTGAAACAACAAGCAAAAGTTATCTGGTTTACAGGGCTTTCCGGATCCGGGAAAACGACCCTGGCAAGTATGCTAGAAAAACGACTTTTTGAACTCAATTACTTTTGCCAGATTCTTGATGGTGATAATGTGCGCTCTGGAATCAACAGGAATCTAAAATTTACTGAAGAAGATAGGATGGAGAACATTCGACGTATTGCAGAGGTCTCAAAATTATTTATGAATTGCGGAATTATTCTCATTTGTGCTTTTATAAGCCCAACAAAAGAGATACGGCAAATGGCAAGAAGCATTATTGGAGAAGATGACTTCTTAGAAGTTTTCGTAAACACACCACTAGATGTATGTGAAAAACGTGACCCTAAAGGACTTTATAAAAAGGCTAGAAATGGAGAAATAAAAAACTTTACAGGTATCTCATCTCCGTTCGAAGCACCGGAAACACCATTTGCAGACGTAAAAAATGCAAACCCTGATCTCAATGAAACTGTCCGCGAACTCCTTATTAAAGTAATCCCTGAAATCACATTCGATCCTTCAAAAATTTTATGATAAATATACTATTAAGTATTTTATTAAAATCCGTTGGCTATGAAAGGATCTCAGACAAATATTAGTAATGGAAACTCAAAATCATAGACAACACATTTCCTTTTATTTTATCATTTAATAATTAGAGTAATTTCTTATGTCTGTAAAACCAAAACGTCATTTAGTAAAAGCGATTACCTGGCGAATAATAGCATCTGCTACTACTTTTATAATTGGATGGATTGTCACTGGTGACATGCAATTTGGCATTGCTATTGGTGCAGTTGATGTTTTAATTAAAATAGTTCTTTACTATTTCCATGAACGTTTATGGTACCAATCTAAATTTGGTATTATTAAAGACGACCATCAATCCCTAATAAAACCAATATTCATAAATGAGCCTAGACCAACTCTTCAAAAGATAAAAGTACTCATGAAAAGAAATAAAAAATTATAATAATAACTAGACAACAATGACAATAGAGCAGCAATATAGTTTAACAAATCTGAGAGAACTTGAAGCAGAAGCAATCCACATCATACGAGAGGTGGCAGCAGAATTTGAAAATCCCGTTATGCTTTACTCTATTGGTAAAGATTCTTCGGTAATGGTGCGTTTAGCTGAGAAAGCATTCTATCCGGGCAAAGTTCCATTTCCATTAATGCACATCGACTCTAAATGGAAATTCAAAGAAATGATTGATTTTCGCGAAAATTATGCCATAGAAAAAGGCTGGGATTTAATTGTACATTACAATAAAGAAGGTTTTGAAAGTGGTGTTGGTCCATTTTCGCACGGTAGTAAAGTTCATACCGATTTAATGAAAACAAAAGCGCTACTAGAAGGCTTGAACACATATAAATTTGATGCTGCCTTTGGTGGTGCCCGTCGCGATGAAGAGAAATCTCGTGCGAAAGAACGTATTTTCTCTTTCCGTGATAAATTTCATCAATGGGATCCTAAAAACCAGCGACCAGAATTGTGGAATATCTATAATGCACGTGTTCAAAAAGGTGAATCTATTCGGGTTTTCCCAATTTCGAACTGGACAGAATTGGACATTTGGCAATACATTCGCTTAGAGAATATTCCGATTGTTCCATTGTATTATGCAAAAGAACGTCCAGTGGTTGATATGGATGGCAGTCTTATTTTAGTTGATGATGATCGCATGCCAAAAGAGTTACGAGACAAAGCAGAAATACGCAAAGTTCGTTTCCGTACCCTGGGGTGTTATCCATTAACAGGCGCAATAGAATCGGAAGCTGAAACCATTGAGGAAATTGTCGAAGAGATGATGACTGTCACAGTTTCTGAACGTACAACCCGGGTTATCGATTTTGATCAGGAAGCCAGTATGGAGCAAAAGAAAAGAGAGGGGTATTTTTGACCGTGATTATTAAGATTAACATGATTAATTGGTATTAGTATCAAACTATTGTATAAATAGAAGAAGCGGAAAAATAATTTTTAAAAATGACAACTCAAAAACTTAACATACAAGAATTCCTTGACCAGGATCAACATAAAGACCTGCTTCGATTATTAACTGCCGGATCAGTTGATGATGGAAAATCAACTTTGATTGGTCGGTTAATGTTCGACAGTAAAATGCTATATGAGGATCAACTGGATGCTTTGGAACGCGATAGTAAAAGGGTTGGCCATGCAGGAGAGGACATTGATTATGCCCTGTTACTTGACGGACTAAAAGCAGAGCGAGAGCAAGGTATTACAATTGATGTAGCTTACCGTTATTTTTCAACGGCGAAACGTAAATTCATTATCGCTGATACTCCGGGGCACGAACAATACACACGAAATATGGTTACTGGTGCTTCAACAGCCAACCTTGCAATTTTATTAATTGATGCACGTACTGGAGTAATTACTCAAACAAAAAGGCATACTTTTTTAGTGTCGCTTTTAGGAATTAAACACATTGTTGTTGCCGTTAACAAAATGGACCTGGTTGATTATAGTCAGGAAACTTTTGATACTATTAAAAGAGATTATGGATCATTTGTAGCTCAGTTGGATATTCCCGATATTCATTTTATTCCTATATCTGCACTAAAAGGTGATAATGTAGTTGAGCCTTCAAAGAACATGGATTGGTACCATGGTAATAGTATGCTGGAATTTTTAGAGTCGGTGCACATAAGCAGTGACAGAAATTTTACAGACATGCGTTTTCCTGTCCAAAATGTACTTCGCCCTGATATTAAATTCAGGGGTTTTTCAAGTTCGGTAGCTTCAGGAATTATTTCAAAAGG
>DAOWAQ010000100.1 GCA_030634505.1 Calditrichia bacterium | reverse complement strand
TAAAAGAGCAATAAATTCTGTGTTAAATCAAACTCATGCTCCTCAAGAAATTATTATAATTGATGATGGTTCAAATGATGGCACTGATAAATTAATAAAAAAAGAATTTCCACAAATTAAATATTTCTGGCAGAAGAATTCTGGAATCAGTAACGCTCGTAATCTCGGAATTGAAGAATCATCAGGAAACTGGATTGCATTCCTGGATTCTGACGATGAGTGGTTACCCAAAAAACTTGAACTACAGATCAACGCAATAATGCAAAATTCTGAATACCTAATATTCCACACTAACGAAATCTGGATACGCAATGGCAAAAGGGTGAATCCCAAAGATAAACATCAAAAATTTGGCGGATACATTTTTGAAAAATGCTTGCCTCGCTGTGTGATTTCTCCGTCATCTGTTTTAATAAAAAAAGAAATCTTTGAAAAATATGGATTATTTGATACTTCCCTTCCTGCTTGCGAAGATTACGATATGTGGTTGCGAATCTGTGCGTTTTTACCAGTGCTCTACCTGGAAATACCTCTATTAAAAAAGTATGGCGGTCATGAAGATCAGCTATCGCAAAAGTTTTGGGGAATGGACCGGTTTCGTATCAAGACTCTGGAAAAAGTCATTGATAATGAATTAATAGATCAAGATAAGAAAAGTGCTGCTTTGAATATGCTATTAATAAAATTAAATATATTTATTAATGGCGCAAAAAAAAGAGGCAAAAAAGATTCGGAAATAAATGAATTTTACATGAAATACCAAAAATATCTGAATAGAATTTAGGGTTGATGCTTCCTTACATTTTCTAAATAATCAAAATGTTTATCTAAAGTTAATATTTGATATTTATGGCGTTGACAAAGGGCGCCTATTACACAATCAGTTGAAGGAATTGTAATTCCATTGGTTCTTAATTGGTTTAATAGATTTCCGGCATTAATAAAATCTTCACGTATAAAATCTGAATATGGTAATACCGAAAAAAGATCTTTTATCAATTTTCTTTCTTTCTTTTTAATCCCCTGCAATATCTCCATTTCTACAATACCACAAAGTACGGCTCTATCTGTGTCAAGCAATTCATCTACAATGTCAAAAATCTTTCCATCCCCTTTTCTGAAATATTCAATCCAAACTGATGAATCTATAAGAACTTTATTTATTGAGTTCATTTATTTCACTTATCTCTTGTAAACGTTGATTTTTTAGATTATTATCAATATCTAGTTTACCTCTTAATGATTTAATCTTTTGTATTTTTTTGTACTTCACCCAATCAAGAATTGCTTTATTTACCGCGTCAGTCTTAGTTAAGGAATTAGAAAAACTCATTAATTGATCAATAATTTGATCGGGAATATTTATTGTTGTTCTCATTAAATGTCCTTATCATAATTAATTACACAAATGTATGATAATAACTATCATATTTCAAGTACAATATTGTGTGACACTACAATTTCTTTTTTAAAGGATTATTTTATGATCCTAAAGAAACCAGCCTTTAATTTTTCTTTTATCTAAATATTCAAATATCAATAAGCCATAAAATGGAAAGTATTGTAAAAATAAAATCACGTTCGATTCTTCCCATACACCATTAGTATGATAATTCTGTAATACATAATAAGATAATTGAATAAGCATGGTAAAAAACAACCACGACCAATTTGGTAAAAATATCAGGAATGGAATTAACCAAATTAAATACCAAGGATAAAGTGTCGGAGATAAAAGTAACAAAGTTGCGCAAACAAAAAAACTTGCTTGAAAATAATTGATGCCTCGAAAACTGGCTGTCATCTTCAACTTTTTCATTTGATCCACGAGTATTACAAGCATTGCAATAAATGCCATAATTTTATAATAAAAGGCGCTTGTTATATAAATCGTTTCTACCCGCCCACTATAAGTCAAGGAAAACCATTCCTTATCCACGACGCCAAGGAAGTTTATAATTGAAGTAAATGCTTTATAAAGCGCTCCATTAAATTCCCAGCGATTTGTGTATGAAATAATACCCGCAATTGGCATAGCGCCATCCAGACTAAAAATTAATAATACAATTATTACTACACCCACTATTGTCAAAACTTTATTCCAAAATTTATTCTTCAAAAAAGGAAGAATTATAATAAATGGAATGAACTTTACCAATATTGCCATAATCGTAGCTGTAAGAAATTTGAACGATTTATTCTGATAAAAATAATAGAGAGCTATTATTAAAAAGCATATTCCAATCACCTCAAAATGCCCACTTGAATATGTTTCAATAATTACAAGTGGATTTAAATAATAAATTGCCAAGCGCAAGCGGTTCATAGAGAAATAGTCTATTAATTTAACCATGAATAAAACAGAAATCATTTCAACAATTAGTAAAATAATTTTCCAAATAAGAACCTGATTGCCGATCCAATAGTTGATAAGAAAAAATAATTGGGCAGCAGGTGGATATGATGCAGGAACGCCAGGATGATTTATATTTGTGTAATAGATAGTATCTTGTAGACTGCTTAAAGCAGGAGAATTCGGAGCGAAAAGATATGGATTAATTCCATGGGCAAAAACTTTGCCGTCCCATAAATATCTATAGACATCATCAGAAAGAACCGGAGTAGATGGTATTAAAAACAGCCTGATTATTAAGCCAATAATCAAAATAAGTATTAAATCATTCTTGGTAGAAGTTTTAAATTTTAGTGAATAATAAACAATTATAAAATAACCTGTATAAGCCGGTACTAATGTCAAAAAATAATTTAAAATCTGTGAACGAAAATCCTGCAATAAATATAAAATGACATAGGAAATAATATTAAGGAATAATGCAATATAAAGTACTTTAGTGTTAATAATTTTTTGATTTTTAATAATCATGAATTAAATTTCACGTTTATATAATAATAAATATGCATTAGTCTTGAGTTTAATTTTAATGAACAAATACCTATTGAGCAAGTTGTTAATTTTTCTTTTATTCGTTTCTACCGTATTAACCGATAATATTGTTGCTCAGGCAAATGACCCGGGTAGAATATCCCAAATAGTTATTATGGGAAATGAAGTTACTGATGAAAATGTTATTTTAAGAGAACTGTTGGTAAAAAAGGGTGAAATAGCAAATGACACTTTAATTGCTGAATCAAAAAAAAGATTACAAAACCTGCTATTGTTTAACCGTGTTGAACTCACCTTATTACCACAGGAAAACAATTTTATATTATTAATTGAAGTAACAGAAAGATTATATATTTATCCCCTGCCCATTTTTACGCTACATGATAGAGATTGGGAAAAAATTTCTTATGGTTTAAGTTTATCACATTTAAACTTTCGCGGGCAAAACGAAAAATTAAGAACTGCATTGTGGTTTGGTTACAGATCAGGTTATGCAGTATCCTATTCTGATCAATGGGCCGGTGATTCTCTGCATTTCACCACGTATTTTAATATTGGGAAATATGTGCTTGACCACCGCATTTTAGGGTTTGAAGAAAGACATATAGCTTCATCAGCTGCCGTGGGCAAATGGTGGAATTACAATTTTAAAACGGAATTATTACTTTTATTTGATCATCTTAACGTAGACGATGTCATTGCAGATTCACTTCATTCAAAAAAATCATCAGAAGATATTTGGGGTCTAAGGTTATACTTACGATATGACACCCGTGATTTATATGCTTATCCTTCTTCCGGATGGTTAAACTTTTTACAAATTACTAAATATGGAATTTTGCAGGAATTTAACAATTACTGGAAATTATATCTGGATGTGCGGAATTATTTAGATCTTGGATTTTTTACACTAGCCACACGATTGAATCAAAATTATCTTTTTGGTCAAATACCAATATACCGTTCGAATTATATCGGATTTTCTGAACGTATTCGCGGTCATTTTTTTGACGTGTATCAGGGCAATCATGTTCATACAGGTAGTATTGAAATAAGATTTCCAATTTTGCCGGTACAATATTTTTCTTTCGATTCAATGATTATTCCTGATGCATATTTAAGAAATCTTAAATTCGGAATAAATGTTGGATTTTTTGTAGATACAGGAATTATTTGGTCAAAAAGTTATGAATATAGTATCAATAATTTTCATACCGGATTTGGTGCAGGACTGCATTTTCGTATTCCCTATGTTGAAGTTCTAAGACTTGATTACGGATTTAACAGGGATTTCGAGGGGCAAATAATATTTGAAATTGGAAATTCTTTTTAAGATTTGTAAATATTCTTAAGTATTTTATCTTCTTTTAAATATTCTTCTGCTAGTTCCGCCAACTGCTCATAACTCTTCATTGTATTAATTTTCTCATCTGTTCCAAAAGGAAGAAATTGAACAACAGCACTTAAATTGTTATTGTTAACATTGTCGAGTATCCACACAACGTGTCCTTTAACAGTTATTTTTTCTTTTCCTTCAACAATAATGTCTAATTCAATAATTTCATCTTCTGACATCTTATGTTTAACATAAAACCTGGCACTAATTTTAGTAATATCAATTAACTTTACTTTGGCCGAATTTCCATTTTGAAGTTTATATTGAATTTTCGCACCTGGAATTTCAAATCTATCTAAATATCTTCTCTCAAATTTGAACATCTGTAAAACCTTCCTGTTTTCAATCCGACTTCCTGTCCCCAGCCCAATTACAAAATAATTGTAAAAATTACCAAATATGTAACATTAGATTTTGATATATGTCACTAAAAACTAATCATAAATATTCTGAATTTTTGGAAAGAATTACTAAATAATCTATAATAAATATTTCTTATTTGTTAAATATATTCGTCAAATCAATTTCGAAGCTCTTATCTTTTAATGTAACATAGTCTCCGGTGTGAACATCAAATTTATAATCAGCTTGCCATTTTTCAGCATTTTTCACTACCTCTTCCAAAGCATGTCCAATATAATCTATTTCCTGATCGGTCATTGTCGGATGAATTGAAATACGAACCCATCCAGGTTTTTGGCTCAAATCCTTTAAATCAATCATATCTGTAATGCGCTGAGATTCATCAAAATTTATATGTAATAGTATGTGTCCATATGTTCCTGCACAGGAACACCCACCACGGGTTTGAACACCAAATTTATCGTTGAGCAATCTTACAATCAGGTTGTGGTGAATTTTAGTCGAATACAGTGAAAAGAATCCTATCCGATCCATTTGCTCTGCTTCCAATATGTTTATAGTCGGAATATTACTTATTCGATCCATTAAACGACTATTAAGTTGATGTTCTCGCTTTCCAATATTATGAATGCCAATTTCATCTTTTAGCAGTATTGCCAACGATGCTTTTATGCCTTGCAGAATTCCCGGAGTTCCGCCATCTTCACGAATTTCGATTTCATCAAAAAAATGATGCCCACCCCAGGGATTTGTCCACAATACCGTTCCACCGCCCGGATGGTCAGGTATTTTGTTATGATATAATTTTTTGTCAAAGATAATTACTCCTGATGATCCCGGTCCACCAAGAAATTTATGGGGCGAAAAAAAGATGGCGTCCAGACGCTGCTCTTCCTTTTCAGGGTTCATATCAATTTTTACATAGGGAGCAGAAGCGCTGTAATCCACAAAACAATGCCCATCATATTTATGCAAGAGTTCTGCCATTTCATGTATCGGAGTTTCAATACCGGTTACGTTTGAACAGGCTGTAAAAGAACCAATCTTTAATTTTCGATTTTTATTGTCTTTCAATATTTTTTCCAGGTGATTCAAATCAGGTAACCCGTTATTATCTCGATTAACTATTTTAACATCACACAAACTTTCAACCCAACTGGTCTGATTGGAATGATGTTCCATGTGTGTTAACATTACAAGAGGACGATTTTTGCCTGTAGGATTCACTTTATCTATATAAATTTCCGGCACACGTAATCCCAAAATTCGCAGGAATTTGTTTAAGACTGCTGTCATTCCAAATCCGCCAAATAGCAACTGATGATCCGGACAAGCATTAACATGGCTTTTAATAATCGTGTGCGCCTGTTGGTAGGCTTTGGTCATTACTGTTCCCGTTAAAGTGGTTTCAGTATGGGTATTGGCAAAATAGGGGCCTATCTCGTCCGTCAAATATTCTTCAATAGGTTTATATAAACGACCACTGGCAGCCCAGTCAGCATAGATCACTTTTTTAGAGCCGGATTCAAATGGATGTTCTAAATCGTAACCAACTATATTATTTCTAAATTTTTCGAAATATTTTTCCAGTGATTCCATTGTTCCCTCAAATACCTTTAATTTCCATTAACAACCATTTTAATTATGTTCAAATTTATTATTATTTTTTATTCTTTCAAAAATATGATTTTATTAGTTAAAGATATTTATCCTGTTCCAACATTGAATCAGACCCTAAAACCTCTCCAGATATCTTTTGACTTCTTTTATTGACTGCTGATCCTTTTGAACATATAAATAGCGCATCCAGTTATTCAAAATCTGTTTTATATGCGAATGATCCTTTTTCTGAAGTATCTCAAGCGCTTGTATTTCATCTATCAAACCGGCGCTGCCCTGCCAGTTTTTGGTTTGCCAGTTACTTTGCAAAGCATTAAAAAATGAAGCTAATGTATTCTGCAGAAAATGCTCATTATCGGGATAGCGGTAATATCCATCAGCATAAACCGCAAAAGAATCCATATAATTTTTATTCATAAATAACTGTTTGCCCCAGTCATAATAGAGCCCGATCTCAAAACGTACATTGGAGCGGGAATCACTGTTAAACAGTTGTGCAAGCAAAACATAATCATAGGCGGATTTATAATCCTTATTTTTTCGGGCAAGATATGCCCTGTTGTATGCCAGCAATCCCAACAATTCGGTATTATTAATCACCCTTCCTTTTTTGTTTTCGTGGTAATAGAGACGGTCGAGGCCGATACGTAACACTTCATTTTGTGGATAATACTGCGCCAGGTATTTGGAATAAGCTTTCAAATTTTTCATAATATTAAAACCCATGTGATTGGTATTTTCCACAATCACTTTTTGCCGGAAATTACTTAAAATCGTATAAACATGGGTTGGCGTTTCAAACGCCTCACAGGTCCATTGCAAATCCTCACAGATTATGTTATATAATATGGTGGCAGCGACACAATTGTATTCCTTATTAGCGGTAATATCCGCCAGAGTTGTAGATTCCTTGGCATAGGTATTAAGCCATGAATTATGCAGGT
>DAOWAQ010000191.1 GCA_030634505.1 Calditrichia bacterium | reverse complement strand
TTTACAACTTTTCCACCAAAAGAAATGCCAATTCCCTGGTGCCCTATACAGATTCCCAGTATCGGAATCGTTTCACCCAGATGATGAATAACTTCTAAAGAAATTTTAGAGTCTTCCGGTACACCGGGTCCGGGAGAGATTAATATTCTATCGGGTTTCATATTTCGGATATCATCCAGAGTCGCGCGATCATTTCTAATAACGGTAATTTGTTGAGTAAATTTTCCTATCAGCTGTACAAGATTATATGTGAATGAATCGTAATTATCAATCACTAATATTTTCATCAATTACCTCTGCATATTTTAACGCACTGCGAAGCGCTGCGGATTTATTGTAAATTTCTTTTAATTCAAGTTCAGGTATGCTGTCAGCGACAATGCCTGCCCCTGCCTGCCAGTAGATAGTATCGTTTTTTGCAAACAGTGTGCGGATGGCAATGCACATATCAAGATTACCGCTAAAATCAATATAACCAACTGCTCCGCCATAAACATTGCGACGAATAGTTTCATACTGATCAATTAATTGAATGGCTCGTATCTTTGGCGCCCCGGTAAGCGTTCCCGCCGGAAAAGCGCTCATCAAGGCATCGATACAATTTTTATTTTCATTTAATTGCCCTTCGACTCTCGATACAATATGCATAACATGGGAATAGCGCTGTATTATCATTTTTTCAATTACTTTTACTGTATTATATTCACAAATTCTACCCAAATCGTTGCGTGCCAGATCAACCAGCATCACATGCTCTGCAATCTCTTTGGGATCATCTAACAATTCATTTTCGAGCGCTACATCTTCGTCCTCTGTTTTTCCCCGTTTTCGTGTTCCGGCGATGGGAAGAATCGTAGCCGTTCTGTCCTTTACCTTTAACAAATCTTCCGGCGAAGTACCGATAACAGTAAAATCCTTATCAAATTCCATAAAATACATGTATGGAGACGGATTGATAATTCGCAGAGCGCGATACACATTGAGCAAATCGCCTTCATATTTTGCACCAAACCGTTTGGAAAGAACTATCTGAAAAACATCGCCGTCATATATATTTTTTTTTGCTTTTTTTACCACAGAATAAAATTCTTCATCTTCACTTCCGTTAGTTTTTTGTTCGAATGCACGAAAGTTCGACGCATATTCAACAGGTTGGACTAATTGATTTCGTAAATTCCTGATTTCTTTTTTTGCAAAAGAATAGGCAGATTCCAGACTTTCAAACTTAGTCATATCAACATTGGAAATAAGTATCAGTTGATGTTTATAATGGTCAAAAGCAATAATTGTGTTATACAATGCGAAGATGGAATCGGGTGTATCAATATTATCTTTATCCTCAAACTTTAGAACATCCTCAACTAGGGCAATATTCTCATAACCAAGATAGCCAACGATGCCCCCTGTAAAATCAGGCAATTCTTCCAGTTTTGGAGTTGTAAATGAACTGATTTCTTCTCTCAGATATGAAAATAAATTTTTGTTCAATGTTTTTGTATTTCCATTCTCACTGATCGTTAGCTGTTCACCGGAATTATGAAATACTTTTGTCGGATTCTTCCCAATAAATGAATAGCGGGCTAATCTGCCAATGCCCTCTACCGATTCCAGCAAAAAACAATATTTGTCTTTTTCACGTAGTTTTAGATACGCCAGTACAGGTGTTAACAAATCTGCTGTAAGCGTATCATAAACCGGGATAATATTGTATGTTTTTGTTAGTTCACTAAATTGGCTGAAATCCATAATTCTCCTATATATAAAAAAACCCCTCTCAGTGAATAACCAAGAGGGGTTTTAAATTTATTATCAAAATTTAAATATGCTAGTTCACCGGAGACTCCCTAAATATCATATACCACCAACCCCAAAAGGAGCACCAGCTAAAATTGAAATTAAATTTTTGACTTAATGTTCTCATGACGTGAGTAAGATAAAGAAAATAAAATTAATTGTCAAAAAAAATAATTAAGTAGCCTGAAGGCCATTTTGATTTTTAAAATAAATTTGCTTTTATTAAAAATAGTATTAACTTGCCCTAAATTTTTACAAAAAAAACAAATAACTGATATGAAAATGAATTTTACCACAAATAACATTATGCCATTAATCAATATGGGTATGACCATGAATACAAATACTGGAGGTTGTATAACCTTGTGGTAAAATGACAAAAGAATAATATCTAAATTTAAAACCCTTCTCATTTTACGAGAAGGGTTTTTTTTTGCTCTAACTTGTTATGACAATAAAGGATTAAATAAAATGAAAGTTTTAAAATTTGGCGGTTCATCAATTAAAACTCCTGAACGTATAAATCAAATGATTAATATCGTTCTAAAATCTATGGCTATTGATGATAAAACTGCCGTTGTCGTTTCTGCCTTCGGTGGCGTTACCGACAATTTAATTCTAATTAGTAATTTAGCCGCTTCCAGTGATGAATCATATAAAGATAAATTAGAAGGTTTGGAAAAACGTCATCTCGACGCTGTTCAAGCTCTCATTAATATTAAAAATCAAAGTTCAATCCTGGCTAATGTTAAAATGATTTTTAACGAACTTGAAGACGTCTTGCACGGTGTTTCTCTCATTAAAGAACTTACCAACAAAACATTGGATTTCGTTCAAAGCTTTGGTGAAAGACTTTCCGCTTACATCATTTCCGAAGCATTTAAACAGCAGGATGTTGAAACCGATTTTTTAGATACAAGAACGGTAATTGAAACTGATAATAATTTTGGCGCTGCGATTGTAGATTATAAAAAATCCTCGGAAAACATCATTCAATATTTTAACAGCTGTAAATCGTTGCAAGTAATTACGGGTTTTATCGCTTCTACTCCTAATGGTGAGACGACGACTTTAGGACGCGGGGGTTCGGATTACACCGCTTCGCTAATTGCCGCTGTATTAAATATCGCCGAAATAGAAATATGGACAGATGTGGATGGCGTGATGACTGCAGATCCAAGAAAAGTGAAAAGTACATATTCAATCAAGAGCATGAGTTACGAGGAAGCAATGGAGATGTCGCATTTTGGAGCGAAAATCATTTATCCGCCGACAATTCAACCGGCATTTGAAAATAAAATACCAATTCGCATAAAAAATACATTTAATCCTGATTTTGAAGGAACGCTTATATGTGAAAAAACTGCTCCAAATAATGGATATTTAATCAGGGGAATTTCATCTATTGACAATATATCGCTCATTAGAGTACAGGGCAGCGGGATGATCGGAGTCGCGGGTACATCTGGCAGACTTTTCAGTGCCTTAGCTAATGAAAAAATAAATGCCATCCTAATAACCCAGGCATCGTCCGAGCATTCGATCTGCTTTGCAGTTGCCCCAAAGGAAGCCAGCCATGCGAAATCAATTTTGGAAAAAGAATTTCAACTGGAAATGCAGGTTCATCATATCGATGAAATAAGAATAGAAAGCGATTTGGCAATTATTGCAATTGTCGGTGAAAAAATGCGAAGAACTATCGGGATTGCAGCTAAAGCATTTACCGCGCTTGCGGAAAATAAAGTAAATGTAGTTGCCATTGCCCAGGGTTCATCTGAATTAAATATTTCTGTAGTGGTTGAAAAAAAGGATGAAGCAAAAGCGCTTAATGCCATACATGACAATTTTTTTAATAATAAATCTAAAGAGAATTAATAGGAGGAATTTTTAATGAGTTATGCTATCGAAACATTAGCACTACATGCCGGTCAGGAACCTGATCCGGTAACACTTTCCAGGGCTGTGCCTGTTTACAGAACAAGCTCTTATGTTTTTAAAAACACTGAACATGCGGCTAATTTATTCTCATTAAAGGAATTGGGGAATATATACACAAGATTGATGAATCCAACACAGGATGTTTTGGAAAAAAGAGTTGCTGCAATGGAAGGTGGCGCTGCGGCGCTGGCATTAGCTTCCGGCACTTCGGCAATCTATTATGCAATTATAAATATTTGTTCTGCCGGTGATGAGATCGTTTCGGCAAATAATTTGTACGGGGGTACATACACGATGTTTAACGATATTCTTCCGCAATTCAATATTAAAACAAATTTTGTAGATCCAACCAATGCGGAGAATTTCGATAAAGCGGTGAATGAAAAAACCAAGGCAATTTATATTGAGACTATCGGTAATCCGGTGCTTCAGGTAACAGATATCGAAGCCGTATCAAAAATTGCGCAAAAACATCATCTGCCATTGATTGTTGATGCAACATTTACAACGCCCTATTTACTCAAGCCGATAGATTACGGCGCTGATATTGTTTGTCATTCACTAACCAAATGGCTGGGTGGTCACGGCACGGGTATTGGCGGAATTGTTGTTGATTCCGGAAAATTTGACTGGACAGATAAAAAATTCAAATTGTTCAATGAACCGGATAACAGTTATCATGGAGTTCGGTATGCACATGATCTTGGCGATCTGAATCCGTTGGCTTTTATTTTAAGAATGCGACTTGTTCCTCTGAGAAACCTGGGAGCCTGTATTTCGCCCGACAATTCCTGGACATTTTTACAGGGAATCGAAACTTTGCCATTAAGGATGGAACGGCATTGTCAGAATGCATTGGAAGTGGCCAAATATTTAGAATCGCATGAAAAGGTTTCCTGGGTTCGTTAT
>DAOWAQ010000075.1 GCA_030634505.1 Calditrichia bacterium | reverse complement strand
GTGACAGAAAGATTTATTGGACAAGTTAAAATGTTAGGCTTATTGGAAAAATTTAATAATACAATTGATTGGATTTTAAGAAAATTAGATAAAGGTTTGTCAAAAGTAATGTTTGCATTTATTATATTAGGAGTAGTTCTTTCCTGCCTTCATAAATCATCGGTGGGAACATTGATGGTTATCGCAGGAGAAAAAATGCATCCGCTCTGGCAAACACCCATTTTACCCTTGCTTTTTTTACTCTCAGCTATATCGGTGGGTTTCCCTATGGTAATTATGGAATCAATACTTGCTTCAAGATCATTTGGACTTAAACCGGAAATGCATATTTTAACAAAATTGGCAAGATATGTCGGGCCATTGCTTGGAATTTACCTGGCATTCAGGATAGGAGATATAGTGATCAGAGAAGCGTTTTTTTACCTCGCTGAATTCACTACTGAAAGTGTCATGTTTTATATTGAGATAATAATCGGGGTTATAATTCCTTTGCGTATGTTATTCATAGATAAAGTTATTAAATCGCCTTTTTGGTTACTAATTGTTTCCCTTTGCGTTATTTTTGGTGTTTTCTTGAATAGAATAAATAGTTTTATTATTGCTTATACACCACCTTACAGTACAACTCCTTATTTTCCATCATTTGGTGAAATATCAGTGACGGTAGGATTTATAGCTATTGAAGTTTTACTCTACCGTTTATTTGTAAAGAATTTTCCAATTATTAGTGTTCCTCAAAAAAGTACAATTTCTAGTGCCAAATATTCGGTAAAGGGAGCTTAGTGATGAAAAATACTATATCGATAATATTTTCATTTTTAATTTGCTATAATTTTCTTTTTGGTCAGTTTGATCACAAAAAAGAATACGAAGAATTTGAATATAATTGCAGTACATGTCATGAGTGCAAAAATCCAACTAAAAATAATCCTTGCTTAAAGAGTTGTCCGCGATTTGAATTAATTACTATTTATCACTCTGCTAAAGAAGGTCCTGGCACAATTACAATGAATGGAGACTATCTTGGACCGGATCTATATAATGAAGTAATATTTTCTCACAAAGCACACGCTGAAATGTCTAATATTGCAGGTGGTTGCGCAATGTGCCATCATAACAATCCGCCGGGTAGAATTTTACCCTGTAAAAGCTGTCATGAGATAGAACGCCAAAGATCAGACATAACCAAGCCGGATTTAAAAGGAGCATATCACCAACAATGCATGGAATGTCATCAAAAATGGGAACACACTATTGAATGTAAATCATGTCATTCTCATATTTCAGATACAGAAAGTGAAAAGCTTGATGATGTACAATTAATAACAAAACGAATTCATCCTACAGTTGAAGAACCCTCTCAACTAATATATGATACGGATACAGATGAAGGAATTAAAGTAACATTTTATCATAATGAACATGTGCATTTGTTTGGATTAGAGTGTTCAGACTGTCATTCCAATGAAAGCTGTATTAATTGCCATGACACTGAAAAAGAAGATTCAGATGAGCTTATAGCTGTTGATGAACATGAAAGATGTTCCAAATGTCATGAAGTTGAAGAAAAATGTGAATTTTGTCATTCAAATGAAATTAAACCTGCTTTTAATCATACAAAAAGGAGCGGGTTTTCTCTAATTAAATATCATAAAACAGTCTCGTGTGGTGCTTGTCATGACAAAGACAAAAAATTCAGTAGTGTGACCAAAAACTGTTTATCCTGCCATAAAGCGTGGAATAATGATAGTTTCAATCATAAAGTAACAGGTTTGGTTTTAGATGAAAATCATATAGACAATGATTGTGAGGATTGCCATATAGACAAGAATTTTAATGTAAAACCCACTTGTGACAATTGTCATGATGAAATTACATATCCTGATAGATTGCCGGGAAAAATGTAGACTATACTTTTTAACTTTGGGTTAATAAAATGTGGTTAAAAAAAATTGCATTGAAATTAATTTTAGCTGTTGGAATAACTACAATTAGTATCATCAGTGTATATTCATATTTCAATATTGTGTCTCAAAGTGATGCGTTACTTGCTGAAGTCGAAAGACATGCCATCCAACAAAGTGAAACTATTAAAAGTAGCACACGATATGGAATGTTGTTAAATCTTAGAGACCATATTCATGAAAACATAAACACTATTGGATTACAGTCCTGTATTAAGGGAGTCCGAATATTTAACAAAGTAGGGGAGATTATCTATTCTTCAAATACTAATGATATTGGAACGTTTGTTGATAAAAAAGCTGAGAGTTGCTATGCCTGTCACGTTGCTGATCAACCTTTAGAAAGACTAACCACCAAAGAAAGAACCAGAATATTTAGATTAAGTGAAGATTCATCGAGGGTGTTAGGTGTAATTAATCCAATTTACTCTGAGCAATCTTGCTGGGATGCTGATTGTCATGCTCATTCCAAAGACCAAAAAGTTCTTGGTGTATTGGATATTACTATATGTCTTGTTGATGTAGATAAACAGCTTGAAGAAAGTAAAATAAAGGTTGTGATCTTCGCTGTATTTTCAATCTTTGCTATTAGTAGCATTATAGGATTATTTGTTAAAAAATGGGTTGATAAGCCCGTAACAGATCTTGTTGATGCAACAAAACTTGTTGCTAGCGGAAATTTTATTTATAAAATAAAGAATGTAAGTAAAGATGAATTAGGTGATTTACAAAAATCATTTAACTTAATGACAAAAAAGCTTGCTGAAGCACGAAAACAATTATTTCAATCAGATAAAATGGCTTCTATGGGAAGATTAGCAGCAGGTGTTGCACATGAAATCAATAATCCTTTAACGGGTATTTTAAGCTATAGCAGTTTTCTTCTAAAACGAGCGGAGAGAAATTCTGAGTTAAAAAATGACCTAAAAGTAATTGTAAGTGAAACAATGAGATGCAGGGATATTGTTAAAAGTTTGCTGGATTTTGCCAGGCAGTCCGTGCCTAAAAAAAATAAATCGGATATAAATCAAATAATTGAGAGATCGTTAACGGTAGTTGAGAACCAATTGAACATTAAGAAAATTAATGTGATGAAAAACTTTGCTTCCAATTTACCTGAAATCATTGTTGATATTAATCAAATCCAACAAGTTTTTGTTAATTTAATTGTTAATGCTGCTGACGCTACTGGAGAATATGGAGGCACTATAACTTTGAGCACTTCGCTTATCAGTTTATCACCTTTCGGTATAACCCAAATTAAAAATGCTACTTGTCCTAAAAACCATAATTTAATGGATAATGATTTTAAAATTAATGGTATGCCTTCAATTAAAATGAAAGCTATAACTGATGGTAACGAGGGATATATTAATTTTGATCCTGTTTATGGAAAACACAAAAATCATTATGGATTGCCATTTTCAAAGAAAAAATTGGTTGAATTATATTGCCCTGAATGTAACACACCGATGGTAGATAAAACACTATTTTGCCCTAAATGCAATTCACCAATATACAAGATATTTACAACAGACCAAGGTAACATTGAAGGATGTACTAAGTTAGGTTGTCACTGGCAAAGGTGGAAAGAAATTGATTCTCAAGGTGAAAGGCAATATATCGAAATTGATGTCTCAGATACTGGTTGTGGTATAAAAAAAGAAAATATTGATAGAATATATGAACCATTTTACTCCACAAAAGGACAAAAAGGTACTGGGCTTGGATTGTCAGTGATTTGGGGGATTATTGACAATCACAAAGGTAGAATTACTGTAAAAAGTGAAGAAGGTAAGGGTACCAATTTCAAAATCATAATACCGGGAAGTGTAAATTGAATGCAGAAATGGGAAGTTAAATGAATAATTTGATTGACATACTTATAGTAGATGATGAAAAAGTGATTCTGGATTCTGTTGAAAGAATTTGCAGTTTTGAAAATCTTAAAACAGATAAAGTATATAGTGTGAATGAGGCAATTAAGAAAATACAAAAAAAAAATTACAGATTAATTATATGTGATATCATGTTACCCGAGATAGATGGGTTTGAGCTTCTTGAATATTTAAGAACTTCAGAAATTGAAACACCAGTAATTATGACCACTGGATACTCGACAGTAGAAAACGCAGTTCAATCTTTATATAAAGGGGCCATTGATTTTCTACCTAAACCTTTTACAGCAGATGAATTATGCTGTGCAATACACCGCGGATTAAAATTAGCAGATATTCAATACAAACTAAATCATCCTGAGAAAAATGACAATTATGATTCTGTTTTATATGTACCGTGTCCACCGAAATACTTAAGGCTTGGATATTATAGCTGGGTTTTTAAAGAATTTGACGGGAACGTACTGATAGGTATCACCGATTTATTTTTAAAAACAATGGATTCCGTAAAATCTATTAATTTGATAACACAAAATGTGGAAATTGTACAGGGTTATTCTTGCGCAAATATTGAAACCGGAGATTGTGAGGAACATATGGTCTTGTCACCAATAACGGGAAGAATTATTGAGGTAAATAACAAAATAGAATCTGAAGCATCAATACTTGAGAAAAATCCTTATTTTGAAGGTTGGTTGTATCGGTTGATACCATCGAATTATGAACAGGAAATAAAATATTTAACATCCTGTAGTACAGAGATGTTTTAATACATGGAATTCTAAAATAGGAAAGGATAACAAATGGAATATCTACTTTTTGCGATAATACTTTTTATAATCATTGATGTAGTGATTAGGCAGTTTTTTAAAAAACATTATGAAAGAAAAATTAAGAAAGAAAGGGAAGAGGCACTTGAAGAAGGTTTGAAATTAGATTTTAGTCAGGAAGCGCTGACATTAAAGAGGGTTCAAGTTGAAAATCCTCTGGCAAAAATTTTATGCGTTGATGATGAAGAGGTGATACTTGATAGTTTTAGAAAGATATTGGTAGTTGATGGTTATTCAGTTGATACTGTAGAAAATGGAAAAGAAGCTTTAAATCTAATCCAAAATCATCATTATGATTTCGTGTTTACAGATTTGAAAATGCCAGAAATGGATGGGATTGATGTTACAAAAGCAGTAAAACATGTACGACCCGATATTGATGTAATAATTATTACAGGTTATGCCACAGTTGAAAGTGCAGTTGAAACAATGAAATTTGGTGCAATGGATTATGTTCAAAAACCATTTTCTGAAGATGAATTATTAGAATTCGCTAAAAAATGTCTGGTAAAAAGAAAAGACAGAATAAAAAATGAATTAAAACCAAAAATTCAATTAACACAGCTAACAGACCAAGATCAACCTATTTCTGAAGAATTTACAATTCCCGGCGGTGTATTTATTTCTGATGCTCATTGTTGGTTAAATCTCACCCAAGAAGGTATGGCGCGCATAGGAATTGATGATTTTGCCAAAAAAGTGATTGGTCACATTGATGACGTTGAACTACCAAATATTGGAAGAGTAATAAAAATGAACCAAGTACTCTTTACAATCAAACAAGGAAACAGACCGATACCTTTTAAAACACCTGTTAGTGGAAAAATTGTAAAGATTAATAGTGATTTATCCAAAGAGATTGAAAATATGGATTTGACGCCCTATGGCAAAAACTGGATCTGTACAATTGATGCTGACAATTTGGACAATGATTTAAAAAATCTAAAGATAGGAAAAAGTGCAATATCATTTTTCCAGGAAGAAATACAAAATTGTAAATCCCATATAAAAGAGCTTTGGCGAAAAAAAGATCATGATAAGGAAATTGCCAGTACGAATGGGAAAATAATAGGGGCCGTAGAAAAATTGGATGATACTGAACTTGGAAATATTATAAACAAATTCTTTGATAAAACCGTTTAGATTTAATAGAATTATGTGTATAACCAGCTAAATAAAAGGATAGGTGAATAGCTTAACGATTGAAATATAAGGAGATAAACAAATTACATATCTTTAACGTAAACGACCACCTAATATATGTAAGAATAAATAACACATTGTAATTATATTAAACAGGCACAACTTATGCAATAACAATATGTTATTAATAAATACTTTTATACTGTAATTAAATACAACATTCCTGCCTGGAATTGTATATATCTGCAACAATTCATTAACTCCTATAATAACAAAAAGTTAAGTCTATAGAAAAATAGTCGTTTTGTTTTGGTATGCTATTTGATTTAATAATAGACAACTGAGTTTAATAAAAGGAGGTATGAAAATGGTTTTTGCTCTAGTTTTTTTAACAGTTCTCGTTTTCATTTCAGTTAGCCTTCTTCTTAAAAAAGAAGATAGGGTGATGAAAGAAACTGAGAAATCAAAAAAGTCACCTATATTCTTAAGTCCTGAGAAATCCTTATTGCCCTTAGGTATAGATGACTCAAAACTTTATCATTTAAGCCATAGTTGGGCAGCACCATCAGATGATGGTAATGTTTACATTGGTTATGACAATTTTATTTCTTCTATTTTTTCATCAAATGTAAAAGTAAAAGACCTGCCATTGGTTGGAGCGCACGTTGCCCAAGGTACAAAAATCTGGGATGTTAAACAGAATGGTCACGGGATTGAACAATTGTCACCAATATCGGGAAAAATTACAGCAGTTAATCCCGCATGTTTTGCTGATATTTCTCTTTCCTCCGATCAAGTAGAAAAATCATGGATTTTAAAAATAAAACCTGATCGAATGAATTTTGAAACAAACAATCTAATGAAACATTATCAGGCAGTTGTTCATAATTATGCATTAAAAGATGAATTGATTCAAATGGTTCAGGATGAGAAATATATGAATGATGGAGGGAAAATTGATCCGGATTTTATAAGCAATATCCCGGATAAAGAATGGGAAAAAATTGTTGAAAAATTTTTCCCTTATCAACATTTAAATGAGGAGGTGTAAGATGGTATTTGTAATCTTCGCAATAAGTTTAGCGATATTTCTGGGTTATGATTTAATAAATCGTTTATTATTAAATAGGAAATTGCAATAAAGGACTATGAAATTAAACATGGAAATACAGATAGAAAGGGATTAACATGGATAGAAGAGGTTTTATTAAGACTCTGGGAGTTATGGGAGCAAGCGCATTGCCACTTAGTACGAAAGCAGAAAATGTTGGTGATGAAAAAGAGTTTGTAGGAGTGTTAGTTGATTTAACACGTTGTGTAGGATGTCAATCTTGTACAGAAGCATGTGCGGAAACGTGGGATTTGCCGGAACCGGATTTAGATGCTATTGATGGAGATAAAATAAGAAATACAAGTACTGAACAATGGACACTTATAAATCGTTTTGAGGTTGACGATGAAGAAATATTTGTAAAAAAACAATGTATGCATTGTAACCAGCCTGCATGTGCAGCGGCATGTCCGACAAAAGCACTTTATAAAACGGAAGAAGGACCTGTAATTTGGAGAGAAGATAAATGTATGGGCTGTAGATTCTGTATGATTTCCTGCCCATTTGAAATTCCAAAATTCGAATATGACAAAGCAGTACCTAAAATTCAAAAATGCCGCATGTGTTTTGAAAAATTACAAGAAGGTGAACAGCCTGCATGCGTTGAAGAATGTCCGGAAGAAGCACTAATGTTCGGAACCAGAAGAGAATTAATTGAGGAAGCAAATACACGAATTTATAATAATACTGATGATTATGTGCATCAAATATATGGTGAACATGAAGTAGGAGGAACAGGTTATATGTATCTTTCTCCGGTTCCTTTCGAAAAATTGGGATTCAGAACTGATTTGGGAACAAAATCATATCCCGAATATACAAAAAATTTCTTATACAGTGTACCTCTCGTATTAACATTATGGCCACCTTTACTACTTGCACTTAATAAGGCGACAAAACGTGATGACGAATCCGAAGAAGGAGGTTACTAGTGGAAAATACAAAAACTATTGAACCAAAAGAATTGTTGGTGAGCGAGTCAAAGAGATTTTTTAAATTTTTAATGAGTGAGATGAAACCAAAAGGTAAGATCATTACGCCATTCAACATAATTGCCGCTATTATTATTGTCGTCGGTCTAGTACTGATCATCATCAGGTTTGCATTCGGATTAGGTTCAATCACAAATCTATCACAGGAATTCCCCTGGGGAATCTGGATAGGATTTGATGTTGTAACCGGTGTGGCTTTTGCCGGAGGTGCCTATGTTTTAACCTTTATGGTTTACATAATGAGGTTAGAAAAATATCATGCTATAGTAAGAATAACTGT
>DAOWAQ010000176.1 GCA_030634505.1 Calditrichia bacterium | reverse complement strand
TCAAAACCCAGAAAAAATGACTGTAAATCAGAGGAAGAATTTTTACGATAACCATCACTGGTGATTTTTGAAAACCTGCCATAAAATGCATAGGTATTTTGCACCAATCCTGAATTGTATTGCAAAAGCGCTTTTCTGGTATTAAAACTTCCTCCACCAAAAGTTAATTGAGTAGATCTTTCCGCAGCATAATTTGAAGTTTTAATATTGATCGATCCGCCAAAAGTTGAAGTACCATAAATACTGCTGCCCACTCCACGCTGAATCTGAATATCCTGAACACTCTCCGTCAAATCAGGTAAATCAACCCAATACACCTCTTGATCCTCCGGGTCATTTAAAGGAATATCATTAATCATCACACCTACCCGGCGTTGGTCAAATCCTCGAATTTTAAGAAATGAATATCCCAGGTTATCGCCGGTCAAAGAATATGCATAAACTCCCGGAACTTCATTGAGCAGCATGGGAACATCGGAAGCTGTGTAGGTTTCTTCCAATTCCTTATTTGAAATATTGGTAAATGCAACCGGCGTTTCACCTTCTATGGCTCGTGTTCCTGTGACTTCAATGGTTTGTCCTTTCAAAATTTGGGGCATCAAATTAATCGGTATAAACATTTCTTGGGTGTCTTTGACCAAGACGCTTATCTTTTTCAATTTATAACCAATATAACTTACGCTGATTGTATATCTTCCATTGGGGATGTCTTTAAAAATAAATTTACCGGAATCTACAGTAGATATTCCGCGATTCATTTCTTCTAATCGTATATTAGCGCCGGTTAAACCAAGACCGGAATTATCGTCATAAACCATACCCTGAATCTGGGTCAGTTCCTGTGAAAATATATTGATGGTAGAGATAAGTAAAAAAATTGTGAGAAAAAATAATCCTCGTTTTGTAAAAAGCAGAAACATAAAATCCTCCAAAAATAAAAAACCGCCTCTTTTTGAGAAACGGTTCTTTTATTAATAAGGAAAGATTACAAAACAAGGAACCGTTTCCCTACGCTGGTATAATCCAGTTCAGGTTCCAAGGGTGCTTTTCTCAGTCCGTCAGCTGACGGACACCCCTAACGGACATTGTAATTTACGGTTGTGAAATTATACAGTCAAGCAGCAATAAATTCAACGCATGATGTGCTTTTACAACTTGTAAATTGAGATGTTGCTATCTGATATTGTATTATTTATTTTCTTTTTTTAATTCTTTTAAAACTTGCATTCTTTCCTCGATTTCTTTTTCGAGCACCTCAATATTCTTTTGAATTTTTCCTTCTTCCTTTTCTTTTGTAATATTTTCATTTTCAGATACAGCTTTATCAATCTGTTTTTGTTTATCTTCGATTTTACTATTTAATTCCTGAATTTCATCCAGAATTGATTTAATTGCGGCATTATCTTTTAATGCCTCCACATCATTTTTTAACAGGTATGGATAAAGCGCATCGCCAAGAATGGTTAGTTTTTTTTCAACATTTGATGAAATTTGTTTAATTTCAAATTTTAGTTTGCTTATTTTTCCGAAATCTTCTGCTTTATCGATAGCAACAGTGGCTGTATCACGAAAATAATCATATCCTTCTTCCAAAGTTTCTCTGATTTTATCAAGTAAAGTAGTCATTTCCCCTCCATTTATTTGTTAAATTTATAGTGATTGCAAGTTATACTTTAACCATACAACATTCAATGGTAAAAACTATGAATCAATTTTTTAATTGTATATATATAATATTCCCATAAAATTAATGTGTATGGGATAAGGTATGTGGTATAAGTTTAAGATTGAATAAAGATAATTATTGATTATACCCTATTTTCTTATACCTTAAATCATGTTTTTATTTACACGTTTAATTTGAGATAAATGTTTCTAAATAATTTGAATAAAAATTTATTTTGTAGCGTTACATGTATTCTTGAGTTTTGTAGATACTGTATTGAAGTAATTGTTATACCCTTCGACTCCGCTCAGGGTACTGTGTGATTCGGGTGCTGAGCGGGATTATTGAGGCATGGTTACTGAGCAAAGTCGAAGTATGGTCGAAATAGAGCGAAGCAAGACGCACAATATTGATTTGATGTAGTCAAAAGGAAATATATAAATGGGAAACCAACAAGTACTAATAACTAAGAAATTTGAATTCTCCGCCAGTCACCGCTATTGGAATGAAGATTGGTCTAAAGAAAAAAATGAAGAAATTTTTGGGAAATGTACAAGTCCCTATGGTCACGGACACAATTATGAATTGCATGTAACTATCTCGGGCAGGGTTGATCAAAACACCGGGATGATCATTAATTTGTCTGATCTAAAAAAACATGTAAATGAAATCGTTAAATCATTTGATCATAAATTTCTTAACCTGGATACACCGTATTTTCAAAATAAAATACCCACCACAGAAAATATAGCAAATGTGATGTTTGAATTAATCGAAAACCAGATTAAAGATAAAGGTGATTTTTCTTTACACAAGATAAGATTGTATGAGAAAAAAGACCTTTATGTAGATGTTATCAAAGAAACCAATCATGAATAGAACGGTATTGTATAAAATATTTGAATTCAGTTCGGCGCATCGATTGAGTTCGGATAAATTGACCTCTGAAGAAAATTGGGACATCTATGATAAATGCAATAATATAAATGGTCATGGACATGATTATTATTTGGAAGTAGGAATAACAGGTGATATTGATCCTGAAACCGGAATGACTATTGAACTTGAAGAAATGGACATTAAAGTAAATGCACTGCTGCAACAATTGAATTATAAACATTTAAATAAAGAAGTTCCTTACTTTAAAACCACTATTTCAACCGGAGAAAATATAATACAGTTCTTATGGAACGAATTAGATAAGTCATTTACAAACCAACAACTATATTATCTGAAATTGTGGGAAACGAACAATAATTATTTTGAACTAAAACGATAGGAGTTCTATCTTAAATGGATAAATTAGAATTAGCAGTTAATGATATTTTAAAAGAAATTGGCGAAGATCCACAGAGACAGGGTTTGGAAAAAACACCCTACAGGGTAGCAAAAATGTATAAAGAGTTGACCGCGGGTTATCATCAGGATCCGGAAAAATTAATTAACGGAGCTATGTTTGATGTAAAATATGATGAAATGGTTGTTGTGACAAATATAGAGTATTACAGTTTATGCGAACATCACATGCTGCCATTTTTTGGTGTAGTACATGTTGGCTATATACCCAATGGTAAAGTCGTAGGTTTAAGTAAAATTCCAAGAATTGTAGATATGTTTGCCCGCAGGTTGCAGGTGCAGGAAAACATGACCCAGCAAATCGCTGATATTTTGCAGGTCAATTTAAATCCGGATGGCGTCGGGGTTGTAACAGAAGGATATCATATGTGCATGATGATGCGCGGTGTGGAAAAAGATAAAGCGAAAATGATTACTTCTGCTATGATTGGATCCTTTAAAGATGACGAAAAAACCCGGTCAGAATTTTTACACTTAATACGGAGTGAAAAAAGTGCCTTCTAAGTTGGCTTTTGTTACAGGAGCAAGTAAGGGAATTGGCAGAGCTGTTGCTTTGGAATCTGCATATATTGGTTTGGATGTAATAATCACCGGAAGAAATAAGGATGACCTAAAAAGTCTGGAAAATGATATTACAAAATCCGGGCAGCAATGCTTTAATTTTACCGCAGATTTAAATAATGTTGAGGAAATAGATAATCTACTAAATAATGTAAAAAACCTGAATAGAAAAATATCCCTGTTGGTCATTTCAGCTGGTATAGCCAAAGTAGGTTTAATCCGGGATATGAATATCGATGACTGGGAAATTAATATAAAAACTAATCTTACTGCCCCCTTCATTATTACCAAAAATCTCCTGCCACTTATGGAATCGAATAGTCATTTTATTTTTGTTAATTCGGTAGCGGGAAAACAAGCATTTGCTGAATGGTCTTCGTATTGTGCGTCAAAGTTTGGTTTAAAGGCATTTGCCGATAGTTTGCGCAGTGAAGTGGCTGCTGATGGTATCAAAGTAACAACAATTTTTCCTGCCTCCGTTGATACGCCAATGCAGGATTCATTGCCCTATGATTGGGACAAATCAAAAATGCTTCAGGCGAAAGATGTTGCCAGGACAGTAATGCATTGTTACTCTCAACCTGACAATGTGCAAATTAAAGAACTTGAAATTGAGAACTACGCCGGAATTTTTTAATGAAAAATATAATTTATAAGACAAGAAAATATTGGAAGTCGGGTCTTGGTTATGGATTAGGACTTTCCCGTACTCCTGGCGGTCCAATTAATGTTCACATTGAAACAACAAATATCTGCAATTTTAAATGTATTTATTGCCCGCAAAGCAAACCAGAAGAACATTTTTCTTTAATAGGAAAGGGAAAAATGTCTTTTGATGATTATTGCATTATTATGAACAAATTAACCAAAACATGGAATATAGAAGAAATCATCCTTACACGTGACGGTGAACCGCTTGTTCATCCTGAATTGGAAAAATTTATTGAATATGCAAATAGTAAAGGTCTAAAAACTACCATAGGATCAAACGGATCATATTTCTCAGACGAGCGTGTAGAAAAATTAATCGAAAGTGGTCTTTCAAAGGTAAAAGGTGATTTTTGTTTTGATAAAGAACAATATGAAAGACTAAGAGCAGGCGGTAGATGGCATGTTGTTTATCAAGGTTATAAGAACGTTTTAGATTATGCTATAGCCCACGATAAACAGTTTCATATGGTCATTGTTGATTTAAACACCTATTATGCAAAATCGCAACAGGAAGCCGATGATAGTATTGAAAAAATGAGAAATCTCTTCACATACCCTGCCAAGTATCTTTCAATAAATCCTGCTGT
>DAOWAQ010000238.1 GCA_030634505.1 Calditrichia bacterium | reverse complement strand
CCAATTTCTTCTAATATCTCTTTCATAATTATCCTAAATTACATGCCGTTCCAACGGTTGGTAAAGTAAAGTTTATGCCTGCAAACGAGTTTGGAGTAATCGATTTAACTCTTTCGGTCGTCATTCGTTCTATTTGAAATAAAGTAGTGTTGCCTACATTTAAAGCCCAAAAGAATTGAGATGCAATTTCTTCAACTTCGCTATAAATATCGTCAATTTGTGATTCTGTATATTCATCTGTTGCATGTTTTAATATATAGAATGGTAAATTGTAAGACCTGACAACCCGCCCGCACTCTGTATATATATTGTCTGAAGTGATTGCTGGGGAATCAAGTAAAATTAATACGGTTACTGAATCCGTTTTTTGCGTTTGATTAGCAAATTCATCTTTATTCATTGAATAAAAAGTACCATAAGATTTGGCGGTAATTATGCTCTGAATATATGCTTTTATTTCGTTAAAAGTTGCCATTTATTTTCTGCTTTAAGTTCTGTTTTAGCTTTGATTTAATATATATTTTTGTATCTGCCTGCGCCTTTGATGTTAAAATTTTCATTACAAAATTAAAATCCTTTTTAAATAGTTCATCTGAATTATAATTCAATAACTCACATAAATTAATAACGATTAAGTCATATGAGTCACCCTCATTTTGATTAATTTCATTGAATAGAGCAATCTGACTATTAATTTCTTTAAAAATATTGTTAAATACATCTTCTTGTTCTTTAATTTTTTGCACAAAAAAAAACCGATTGGTAAAATAACTTGCCAACTCATCCTCATTAATCTCTTTACAATTTCATCTATATCTGCATATTCATCCTCTTGGGATAAAGTAATTGCTAAAGCATAAACGCATAACATTACAATGCTTATTTGCTCGCTATCAAATTGCCTGCGATATAAATTAAATACATATTTATTGCCAAATGTGCCTTTATCCAATTGGGTTACAATATGTAATCCTTTGTTATATTCAAATATATTAGGAGCATCAATTTTAGAAAAATCAATATCGGCATCTAATAAAAGATGTTCAGCGACTTCGATATTTTTCATTTCAACATTTGCGCTATCAATTTCAAATCCAACCAAAGCAGAAATATATGAAATGAGATCAACATATCTAACTTTATCAACTATCTGTACATATTCCAATACAGACAATTGACTAAAAGGCTTTACATTATATTTTTTATTATTAATTTTAATATTCATTTTTAACTCAAAGTTAATGAATCTATATTATAAATTTCTTCTTTGGAATTTACAGCCTCGAAACTTATTTCCTGAACGATATTATTTTGAACGGTTGTATTAATTATTCCCAATTCAGCATAGCAAATAAACCAATCGCCCTCAATTGTATGATATAAAATCTGCCATACTTTAGACCCTAAATAAGATATATAACGGTTAAATTCAATGTCATATTGCTTTGTATCATTCTCACGTACAAGTAACAATCTATAATTATATATGGAATTTCCTTGATATGGAATTGCTCCTTTGTCCGGTAGGTGCTGCTCAAAATCAAGACTTACATCATAATCAAGATATGCTTTGCCACATTCAATAAAAGCAACAAGCGCACTTTCATCAATTTCCATTGAATCTATTAGGCTTGGATTTGCTGAATTTACAATAGCAGATACAAAGATATTGGGATCGTTTACATAAACGAAAGGGCTTTTATCAACTGTTTCAAAGAAATATATTTTATCGATTTCAATCATACTACCCTTGGCTTTATGTAGGTTTCACCAACCACATTAAATTTAAAATCTTTATTTGGTAAATCGGATGCTTCGCCAGATTTATATAGAGGAAAATCTCCGCTATTTCGTTCTAAATATAGTCTTGTTTCTTCACCTATTAATTTCGCCTTATCAATAAAATTATTAATTACTTGTGCATCAATACCGCGCTGTGATTTTGTAGCATTGTCAACCTCAAAATTCTGTCTCCCGGAATCAGTATATTTAACCTGCCCTTCAAGTGAATATTTATAAAAGAATAAATAAGATAGATATTTTTTAACGCCTTTAAAATTATATTTCCGGCTTCCCCATGTATAATCTTCACCATCTAAAAGTTTAACATTATTCGCATCACCAGGATTAGCCACAACGTCATTATACAAAGCAACACCGAGTAACGGCAATAAATAAAATTGTTGTATTTCATTTACAAACGGATCGAATTCATTTGTATCATAATTCGCAGAGATTCTTCTAATTGTTCTTGCATCACTCAACGCTATTAGAGCCATTATCTTCTCCGTTTTTTGTCATTTCATCTAAGGGAATTATTTCTATTTCTGATAATTCACTTGAGAATGTTGTTTCACTCCAGAACTGATTAAAGGATTTTTCAATTTTGATTCTATCTCTTTCGGTATCGTTGTTATAGTAATTAAAAGCATCTTGAAAACTTTCCTGATTAAACATCCCGTCATTTGAAACGCCGAGTAATATTTCTGGCATATTAAAAGAACGTAACAAATAATCTTTAGCTCGGGAGGATTGTATATCATGCACCTTGTCAACGTCCTGCGTCTGGAATGGCTCGAATATTTTACCCGCTTGAAGTCCGCCCTCTAAATCTAAGGGTGCTTCAATAACTAACATTGAGCCAGCATTTTGAGAGCCTACAACTTTTGATATTTTTTCTTCCATTTCTTTTCTAGCTTTATTGTCATCAGGTATATTGGGAACCTTTAAAACTCCTGAAGAAGAAAATCCATTCTTAACATTCATATATGAAAATACCTGTGCTTCTTGTTCGAATTGTGCAGATGTTAGAGCGGAGTCATAAGTAGCAACAGGATAAATGCCAGTATTATTATTGAAATAAAAAATAGCGCCATTAAACTTTTTAAATCCACCCGCTTTTTTAATATACTTTTTTATACCGTTCGATTGATATAATGGAATTTCTACTTTGTTGGCACTTGATAGATTAATTACTTTGCTGTCTCGTCTAATTTTACCAACTACCACACTAAGCATATCTTTTAATTTACGTACATATCTAATATCGACATTTTGAATCTCAACTATCTGACCAAGTAAATTATAATTAAAATGTAATGCAAAGCCGTTATATTTAGAATATTCCTGACACGTTACATTAACTATATCGTTGATTGTTTTGTTATGACGATTTACAATTACATCGGATTCAATGCCCTTGCCGAATACAAACTCAGATTTTCTTTTAACACATCCGCCCGCGGTAGGCGAATCCTGAACAATGTCAAAAACTTTATTGGGATATAAATTATCAGTCCCATAATTAATAACATTACCACTATAAATAGAATTACCGCGAACGGAATAAGCCTGAATTTCATTTGTGATTGCAAATATATCCAGTTGTTTATTTGGCATCTAAATAGAATTCCTTTTGATAGTCATTTATTAATGCTAATTCAGTTTTAGAAACTTCTTGTCCTTTAACAAATTTAACTTCGCCATGTTTGAATTTATAAATTCTATAATCAACCGGAATATCAACCTCTTTGGGAACATTGCCCTTTCTGTCAACTGACTGAATAGATTGACAAAATAATTCATCTTTCGGGTAATATTTTGGCTTCCGCCCTTTTATCTCTTGTGGAATATCTGCATTTACGGCATTTTTTAAATCTTCTTTACTCGGTTTTTTGATTGTTGTTGTCATTGGATTCGCCTTTCTTCTTTTTAATGGTTTTCTGTTTTAAAAGAGCCTCAATTTGCTCTTGTGAACATACAATATGAATATCAGAGGGCAATATTTCACGCCCTCCGATAAATAATCTTTGTCCTTTTGTGATTACATACATACAATCCTCCTTATGGCGTTACCGCTTCTAATGCTTCAACCGCAGCCGTTGTCATTATAACATTAGTGGGATAGTTTAATTCTAATTGTGAATTAGTTGGAGTTGTAAGTGTAATCATTATACCGTTTCCGGTCGCCTGGTCTCCCAGATTGGTTTCGGTTGCTGACATTTCCAGTCCGCTTCTTTCTCCATAAAGCAAATAAGGAGGACTTTCATCATCTGCTGGAACTGCAATTTTAGGTG
>DAOWAQ010000199.1 GCA_030634505.1 Calditrichia bacterium | reverse complement strand
TTCTTAGATCCTGTTATTCTTAAACTTCCTATTCCGGTTGAGGTAAGTACTTCAGCAATTGAAAGCAGAAGCCAGGGTATTAATGTCGGTGTTTGGAATGACAATTTTTTAGAATGGGAAATCTTAGCCAATTCTGATTTACAAACACTTCCCTATTATGCTGTCTCGAATACAATCAGCGGAGTTGGAGAATATATTGTTTTAATTACATCGCAGCCATTAGGAATACATGATTTAAAAATATTACCAAATCCTTTTTCCCCAAATTTGATTAATTATAACGATCCACTAAATCGTAATCTTACAGGTCAAACTATTGCTTTTGATTTAACATCATTGGATATACGCCAGCCATTCGTTACTCTGAAAATTTATAATATGAATGGTGAATTGGTCCGCGATCTGGCAGACCAGGAGCCTATGATAAAAGGACAGGTTGCCCTTATTTGGGATGGAAAAGCAAACAATGGTGCTATGGCAAGAAACGGCAGATATATTGTTCACCTTAAGGTTAAAGATTCAACAGGGAAAAAAGAAGAAATTAAATCCAGTGTTTTGATTAAATAAAAAAAATATGTCATTTCGAATTCTGATTTATCAGGGTGAGAAATCTCTGTTTTTGAGATTCCTCGTCATCCGATAAATCGGACTCACTCGGAATGACAAGTTAAACTCTTTTTAAAGGGTCAAAAAGAAAAATAATATAGCAGGTCTGAAATGAAAAAAATACTTTTTGCAATTGTCATCTTTCTACTTGGATTATCAACCGTATTCGGGCAATTATCAAACATTCCCGGTGCGTTTGTTGATGTTGGATATGGTGTCAGACCCATGGGAATGGGGGGAGCCTTTACTGCCGTAAGCGATGACCCCAATGCCGCTTACTGGAATCCTGCGGGAATGCTGAAAGCTCCACATCCCGGAATAAGTTTGATGTACACTAAACAGATGAGTATCATTCCCTATTATTTCACATCATTCCAAATGAAGCTTGCTGATACCCAGGCATTGGGCGCTTCCTTAATGTACAATGGCGATGATTTGTATAATGAGTTTAGCTTTATTGGCTCTTATGCCTATCAACTTGGACATCATTTTACTAAACCCTTTAAGAAATTCTACTTGGGCGCTAGTGTGCTTTACAGATATGTCGGATTCGGAAATAACAGTGATGGGGGGATTGGTCAAGTCTCTGGTTCTGCAAATGGATACGGATTTAATTTTGGAATGTTGTGGGAAATCACCAAATCCATTTCTGTTGCTGCTGTTTGGAAAGATTTTGGCGACGGATTGCAATGGTCTTCTCAAGCTACAGACCTGGATTATTCAGCAAATTACGACGAAGATATTCCTTCCATGCTGACTTTTGCTGCAGCCATAAAGCCCGATAAGGATATGACAATAGGAATCGACTATCAAAAATCGATAAGATTGGACACCTATGATCGTATAGCTTTGGGAATTGAAAAAGAGTTTTTTAGTTTTATAATTCCGCGGCTCGGAGTTAGTCAAAATATATTTGCTCCTAAAGATGAACAGAATCAACATCTGAATGTCGGATTAGGAATTGAACCGGAATTTGCGGAATCCAGTATAGGGGTAGCATTTAATTTTGCCTATCAGTTTACAGATATTAATCCTACTTTACGATTTGGCATTGATTTAAACTGGGGAATAAAACATGTAAAACCGATACCTCCACGCGGTGCATTTGTTCTCAAACCGGACACCATTAAACTGGGTGAATCAACTGAATTAAAATGGTTGGTTCGCGATGCAACATTGATTGAAATCGAACCAGGCATCGGAAGAGTTGATTCAGCAGGAAGTTTAATATTGAATCCGGAAAATTCAACAACTTATAAAATGACAGCTATCGGTCCGGGTGGTAATTTGAATTATACCGCTGCTATTAATGTAATCAAGTTTACCTGGCCACCGGATATCGAATTTAAATTTGTACCGGATACCATCAAGCAGGGTGAAAAAACAGAATTGGTTTGGAGCGTTAGTGGAGACGTAACTGAGTTAACCATTGAAGGTATTGGAAAAGTTGATACAGCCGGAAGACTTGAGTTTACTCCTGATCCACCTTCCGCATTTTATATCTTAAAAGCTATCGGTCAGGGCGGAGAAGTAGCTAAAGTAGCATCGGTCAGAGTAATACCTACTGCAAAAGAAATAAAAAGTAAACTAGTTTTGGAAGGCATTCAATTTTCTAGCGGAAGCTCTACAATCTCGGCAAAATCATATATGATTCTTGATGAAGTGGTTGCTTCTCTAATAGGGTATCCTGAAGTTAAATTAACTATTCAGGGTTACACCGATAGTGTGGGTAAAGAATCGAATAATTTAAGATTATCTCAATCGCGCGCCGAATCTGTTATGAACTATTTTGTCGGCAAAGGTATTGATTACGGGCGTTTAAAAGCTGTTGGATTCGGAGAGCTAAATCCTATAGCAAGCAATAATACAAAAGAAGGCCGTGCTAAAAACCGTCGCATTGAATTACTAAGAACTGATTAAATTTGCTTTAATTAATATTATACAATATCAATAATTATAAACTGCAAACCCCTTAAACAGAGTTTGCAGTTTTTTTTATACAAATATATTTTTAAATAATAGCAATTTTCATTACAAATTTCTATTTATTATACCAAATCAATATTTTATTATTCTGTAAAAATTTCTATATTAGAAAAATATCACAATAGAACATTGGCATTTATTACTTCATTGTAAGTTTAAAAGGAAAAAAATAAATGAAACTAACTTCTGGAACAAAAGCGAAAAACATAAATCTTCCAGCTATTGATGGTTCAATCTTTGATACCAACAGTTTAAGCGGAAAACCATATTTGTTGTCTTTTTATCGATTTGCCAGTTGCCCATTTTGTAACTTGCGTGTAAATGAACTTGTCAGGAGATTTGGTGAGTTTGGCAGTGACTTTACACTGATTGCTGTTTTTGATTCTCCCCTGGATAATCTGAAACGGTTTACTGAAGGACACCATGCGCCCTTTCCCATTTTAGCTGATGAAAATAACAGATATTACAAAAAGTATGCTATCGAACATTCTATTATGGGAATGTTAAAAGGAATGATTTTACGTATGCCAACACTTTTAACAGGAATGCTTAAAGGTTATATACCCTATATTTTCAAAGGCAGCTTAACAACTATGCCGGCAGACTTTCTAATTGATAGAGAAGGTATAATTCAAGAAGCATATTATGGCAAAGATGAAGGCGACCATCTTTCATTTGATACGATAAAAGAATTTTCTATGAAAGAATAATTATGATTACAAATTCTAACATAAAAGCTATTATTTGGGATTATGATGGTACTTTGGTCGATTCACGTATCAAAAATCTGAACGTCACCCGCAAGATAATTGAAAAAGCCACAGGCAAAAAATATACTGAATTTCCGTCACTAGATAACCTGCTGGCTTTTGAGAAAGCACATCAGCAATCAAAAAACTGGCGGGATTTTTATAACAGAGAATTTAGATTTACTGAAGATCAGACAAATCATGTTGGCGCCTGGTGGACAGAATTTCAATTATCCGATGATACTACCGTTGAATTATATCCCGGTGTATTTCAATTGTTGTCTACTTTAAAAAAATATCCACAAGCAATCGTTTCACAAAACTCACGTGATAATATTTTTAACCTCGTAAAAAGACAGAATATAGAAGAATGTATCTCCTGTGTTGTCGGATTTGAAGAGGTACAAATCAACAGGCAAAAGCCATATCCCGACGGGCTTTTAAAATGTTTACAAAACATAAATTCTTCTGAATCCGGTGTGATTTTTTATATCGGCGATCATGAAACAGATGCGCAACTGGCTTATAATACAAATCAATATTTTAGTAATAATGGTTCTGGATTAAAGGTTTTCAGTATTGGCGCCTTTTACATTTTTCCCACGGATACATCAGGCTGGACATATAAACCGGATTTTGAGGCTAATTCAACAGAAGAGGTTTTTGAGATTGTAAATCGGCTTAACCATTAGAATTTATGTTTCTGGTTTTCAATTAACACACACCTTTATCCCCTCTCAAGAATATTCCTATGAAAAACCTAAAACAATTTCATTTCGAATGGAGCGAAAGCGAAGCGAGAAATCTCCTACTTGTTAAAAAAAGAAAAATGAGATCCCTCGTTTACACTCGGGATGACAACAAATATTCTTTCAATGCTTGTATAAGAAGAAAGGCGAATATAAACCATTAAAAAAGGCTCCCAAACTTGAGAGCCTTTTTTCGTTATTAATTAAAGAAATATCTAAGAACAAAATGCAAACACCAAAGAAAACAAATACCAGTAGCATCAACATTTGTCTCATCGGGACCAGTAAAGTTAAATCGAGGTGCACCATTAGGACCAGTGTGATCAACCAGTGTTAATGGCGATGTTGCCGCCGAGCTTGCCACTTGTCTAACACCCCAATCTGAATTGATTAAATTGGCTACATTTAATATATCAAGACTCAATTGAAAAGTATGT
>DAOWAQ010000028.1 GCA_030634505.1 Calditrichia bacterium | reverse complement strand
CAAAGAGGATACAGATATTTTGAAATATGCAGCACAGAATTTACCAGAAGGCGCTGTATTTGATCCGGCAACAATGACATTAACATGGACTCCTGATTTCGATCAATCTGGTGATTATAATTCTACAATTACAATGTCGGATGGCAAGTTTACAGTTGAACAACCTCTAACTATAGCGGTAACTCATGTAAATCGTCCTCCGATTGTTGAACCGATAAAACCACAAAATATTGACGAAAATAGCCAGCTCCAATTCTCGGTAAACAGCGATGACCCGGATAAAGAAGATGAAGGAAAAACAACATTGGTATCTTCTGAATTGCCACAGGGCGCTACATTTGATACAAAATCAGGTTCTTTTTCATTGACACCAACATTTGATCAATCCGGAGAATATAGTGTAACATTTACAATTACAGACGCTGCAGGGTTAAACGCAAGCCAAACAGCGACAATAAATGTAAATCACGTAAATCGTGCTCCTGTACTGACTTCAATTCCTGCACAAGCCATAAATGAAAATACACCGCTAAGCCTGGCTTTTGTAGCTACAGATGAAGATAAAGAAGATGAGGGAAAACTAAAGTTTAATAGCGCAAATTTACCGCAAGGTTCAACATTAGATCCCACTTCAGGGGCATTCTCTTGGGTGCCAACTTTTCTACAAGCAGGTTCATATAAACTTGATGTTAAAGTTACAGATTCAGGAGAATTATCAGCAACACAACCTATTGAGATAACTGTATCTAATGTTAATCGTGCTCCTGCATTGAATCCTGTTGAAGATGGATCGGTTTATGAAAATAGTGTTATAGCTTTTTCAGTTTCCGGTAAAGATGAAGATACGGATGATGAATTAGTTTATTCTTTAAGTGAGTTACCGGATGGTGCAAAATTTGATGAAAAATCAGGTTCATTTTCATGGACACCGAATTATAGTCAAGCAGGCGAATATAAACTAACTGCTTCACTTAGCGATGGAACAGAACAATCATCTGCAATATTTAAAATTGTTGTAAACAATGTAAATCGTCGACCTGAAATTGAAAAGGGCGGATCGGTAACCATTACAATAGGCGAAACAGCAACCCTAACATTCTCCGCCTCTGATCCTGATGACGATGCCATTGCCTTCAGTTCAGATAATTTACCGGAAGGAGCTATGATAAATGCAAACGGTGAATTCAATTGGACTCCTGATGAAAATCAAATTAGTACATTTGTTTTTACTGTAAAAGTATCTGACGGTACAGATTCGGCTCAGACGAGTGCCAGCGTTACAGTGAAAGATTTGCCCCCTCCACCACCAGAACCATCGAATCTAAAATTAAATAATGAATAAAATCACTAAAGTGGAATTGAATATAATTCCACTTTTTTATTAATATCAAAAATGGAAAAACAAAAATTCAGTTTAAAGCGTCATTTTAGAAAAAGCATATTTTCGGGCTTATTAATAGTAATTCCTTTAGTTATAACGGTATTGGTTTTAAGAGCAATTTTTACTTTTCTGGATAGTTTGCTCTTACCTTACCTGCAGCCTCAATTAGGATACTGGGTGCCGGGAATCGGCATAATAATCACTTTTGCAGCTATATATATAATCGGTCTGATGGTAACTAATTTTATTGGTAAAAAACTTGTAAACAAAGGAGAATTGTTTTTATTAAAAATTCCGATAGCAAAATCAATATATGGATCAGTAAAACAAATTATAGAGACGTTCACTTTTAAAGAAGAGAATCAGTCCGGCAAAAAAGTTGTAATGGTAGAATATCCTAAAGAAAATATTTGGTCAATTGGATTGGTTAATGGAGAAATTAGCCATCCGGTTAGTAATGAAAAAATGTATAGTATTTTAATATTAGCATCTATTAATCCTACCTCCGGATTTTTTATTTTAGTACCTCAACACAAAGCTTTACTACTTAATATTTCTGTTGAAGAAGCAATGAAGTGGATTGTTTCCGGTGGAATTGTGACCCCCGAGCAGTTTAAAAAGCATCTAAGTAAGTAGTTAAAATATCTGTGGTTAATACAGTGGAATTAGAAGTAAGATTTTCTCAAATTAATGAAGATGATGCAATATTTATTTCTGATTTACAGTTAAAAGGATTGCTAAAATTATCAGAAACTGTTTTTGAGGAAGATACATTAATATCGGGATTTATTAGAATTTTAAAACTAAATAGTCATTACATTTTTCAGGAGCAAACCCCTAAAAACGAAATAATTATTAGAAAATTTAGTGATTTGAAACCTGCGCAGAAATTAGTTGGCGATAGATTGGATATATACGAAAAAATGTGGAATGGCTGCGGTTGCAAAATAGATTATTTGTAAAATTTAAAAGTTTGCTTCCCAAAAACTATTTTTGTTTAATAGAAATTAGCTTATAAATAATAGTATTATAGGCTTTTTATATCCAAATTAAAATTCTTAACGCATATATTGTTTTTATAGAAAAAAATAATAAATTTAAGATTCTATTTAATTAAAAAATATAAACTGAATATTGGAGAATATAATTGGCAAATAAATCAAAAAATCAGATTATGGATAAAATTGTTTCATTATCAAAACGCAGAGGGTTTATATTCCAAAGTAGTGAAATATATGGTGGTATAAATAGTTGTTATGATTATGGTCCACTGGGTATAGAAATGAAGAAGAACATAAAAGAGCTTTGGTGGAAATCCATGGTTTACAACAGGGATGACATAGAAGGAATAGATTCCAGTATTTTAATGCATCCAAAAGTATGGGAAGCCTCAGGACATGTTTCCGGTTTTACTGATCCTTTAATAGATTGTAAGATTTGCAAATCAAGGTTTAAGGATGATACTATAGATAAAACAAAACCCTGCCCCAACTGTGGAAATAAAGATTCATTCACAGATTCACGCCAATTTAACCTGATGTTTAAGACATTTATGGGGCCTGTTGAAGATTCGGCGAATGTAATATATTTAAGGCCTGAAACAGCTCAGGGTATTTATGTAAATTTTCACAATATAAGAGAGGCCTCCCGCCAAAAAATACCTTTTGGTATTGCACAAATTGGAAAAGCTTTTCGAAATGAGATTACCCCAGGAAATTTTATTTTTAGAACCCGTGAATTTGAACAGATGGAAATGCAGTATTTTGTTAAACCCACTGAAGATGAAAAATGGTTTGAATACTGGAAGCAAGAAAGAATGAATTGGTATAATGAATTGGGAATTAAAAAAGATAAATTAAGATTCCATGAACATTCTAAAAATGAGTTGGCACATTATGCAAAATCTGCTTTTGATGTCGAATACGAATTTCCATTTGGCTGGCAAGAGATAGAAGGAATACATAATAGAACAGATTTTGATTTAACAAAACATCAGGAATATTCCAATAAAGATTTACGATATTTTGACGATATTACTAGAGACCGGTTTGTTCCTTTTATAATTGAAACATCCATTGGATGCGATCGAACCCTGTTAACGACATTGATTGATGCTTATGTTGAAGAAGAAGAAAGAGTTGTTTTAAAATTCTCCCCCAATATTGCGCCGATTAAAGCAGCAGTGTTTCCTTTGGTGAAAAAAGATGGTATGCCGGAATATGCAAAAAAGGTATTGAAAAATTTAAAGGGACAATTTAAAACATTTTTTGATGAAAGTGGATCAATTGGCAGAAGATACCGCAGACAGGATGAGGCAGGAACACCATATTGCATTACTATCGATAATGAAACTTTTGAAAATGATACAGTGACGATTAGAAATCGAGATTCTATGGTTCAGGAGCGTATTTCTGCTTCAAATATTCTTACTTATTTGGACAATAAATTGAAAAGTTTATAGTTACTTTTTGATTCACAAAATATGTTAGGCTAAAAAATGGACCTAATGAATAAACCTATTGTAAAAATATTCATACAATTCATTTTTTTTGAATTATTGTTTTTGTTTTTACTTAATTTGGGTTTAACCTATTTAACTCACAGAGAAGTTGATGTTATTTATTATGCTCAGGTTAATCTCTATTATTTAATTGCTTGTTTCTCCTTTTTAAATTTAAGACTCAGTAAACTAAATAGATTCCTTATACTATTATTTCTTATTTCATCTGCGCTTTTAGCATCAATAACACTTTATGTGTTTTTTTCCTGGACTGATAGCGATTTGAATACACAACATGATTATTATTATTTTAATATATATATAAATATTGTAATTAATTCTTTGTTATTATTTATTAGTACTTATTTGTTTTTTTACATAAAAAAACCATACAAAAAATTAAGATATCATATTCTAACTGCTGGTTCATTAACGGCTTTATTTTCGATATCGATATATTTATCTTTTTTTATGTCTCTCGATGCTATTGATTATTTTCAGTATTTTAATTTTATAAATCAATCAAACAATATTATTTTTTGGATTAACTTTGTCATATTGTTATTATTTTGGTATGAATTTGCAAAACAAAAACATAATTTATCGGAGTATATAGCAAATATTCTTGTCATTTATACAATTATAGTTGGAATAGAACTGGTTCATATTTTCTTGATAAAAAATGATATTCTTATCCACAATTTCGGCCAGTATTTTACAGCAATATTGAATATATTGATGTTATTCACTTGGCTGGTAAGACTCAATTATTTACAATCTCCCCAGGCGAAAGAGAATGAATATTACATAAAAAATTATAAAATTTTATATGGCTTAGTTGAAAAACCTCGTGTTGGTATTTTTGAACAAACTTACTACAAATTAAGCCGAAGATTAATTTGGGGTGTTTTGATAGTTATTGGTGTTGTTGGTTCCACTTTATTTTTATTTAATCAGTTTGACCTGTTTGTATCAAAGAATATATTTATACTTCTTTTCGCTCTAATTGTGGCAATATTTTTTGCAATATTGTACTGGGATAAAAGATGGTTTCAGGGAATTGAATTTTTGATTAAAAAACAGAAAAGATAGATGTTAATAACGAAAAAAGAACAACATAAAACTCCGCTTCAAACAATCATTGAAGATTTAAAAGATGGCTTCTGTACAATTGAAAAGGATGGTAGCTTTATTTATATAAATCGAGTTGCAGTAGAATTGTTCGAATTATATAACGATACTGAAAAGTATAATTTTTATAATGATATAATCAGAGATGGTAAACATAATAATAATATTCAAAAAATATTAAAAGATTCAGAATTTGTTAAAGATTATGAAATAGATTTGTATACTATTACTGACAATACTTTTCCGGTTTTATTAACTCTAAATTATATTCGGGATCCTCATGAGAATGTGGTAGGTATATCAATTCTAATAAAAGATATGACCTATTTTAGGAAGGTACAACAGCAATTATTACAGGCTCAAAAATTAGAAAGTATTGGAATGCTTGCCAGTGGTATTGCCCATGAATTTAATAATATACTAACTGGCATTATTCCGAATGCAGAACTGATCAAAATGACTATATCTCCTGATAGTCAAAATTATAATCGGGCTGGATCAATCCAAAGATCGGCAGTGAGAGCCTCTGATATAGTAAAGAAACTGCTAAGTTTTTCCAGAGATGATAAAATTAATGTTAATGAAATATCAAATTTTATTAATGTTGCTAATGAAACAATTGATATAATAAAAAAACTTTTCCAAAAGAATATTGAGATTAAATCATCTTTTCCGGGGGATTTATACCAGGTTAAAATTGACGCAACTCGGTTACAACAAATTATTATGAATTTGTCAATAAATGCTAAGGATGCAATTACTGACAAGGGGGAAATAAATATTACTGCACAAAATTATGTGGTAGATAATACATTGAGTTCTCCCGGAGATTTACGTGAAGGGAAATATATATTGTTACAAATTTCTGATACAGGACAGGGTATCCTTAAAAGAGATTTAGGAAAAATATTTGACCCGTTTTTTACAACCAAAGAACCCGGCAAGGGCACGGGATTAGGGCTATCTATTATATATGGAATCATTAAAAGTGTTAATGGTAAAATAGAAGTACAAAGTGAATTAAATGTTGGCACAACGTTTAATGTATATTTTCCCGCTACCGGAAAGAAAGCAATTGAAGACTTTAATGATTTTTCAATTGAAATACAGGATCATAACAAAACAATTCTAATTATAGATGATGAACCAATGATTCGGGAAATGTCCAGTGATATGTTAAGCACAATAGGATATAACGTTCTTGTCTCTGATAATGGAATTAATGGAATAAAAATATTTGAAGAAAATTCTGAAAGTATTGATTTGGTTTTGTTAGATCTTTTAATGCCAGAAATGAATGGAATAACTTGTTATAAAAAATTAACAGAAATCAAAAGTGATGTTAAGGTAATTATCTCCTCAGGCATTGCAGATTTAAATAAAAGAAAAGAATTAGAAGTATTAGGAGTGGCAGGTTATTTAGAAAAGCCATTTAGTTTGAAAACAATTGCAGAATATTTAAAAAAGATTTTAGATTCGAATTATAAAAATACACCAAGAAATTAAAGCAATAATATCTTTCCCCGAGTGAGTCCACAAATTTTACATAATCAACAAAACAGAAATAATTGAAAATCTAAGAGTAGAATTCGACAAATTTATCGACAATGTATTGCTGTTGGTCTAAAGAAAGTTCCGGGTAAATCGGTATCGCTATGGTTTCTTTCGATGCTTTTTCTGTTTCAGGGAAATCTCCTTCTTTATACCCAAGATATGAAAAACATTCCTGATTACTTAGCGATAAAGGATAATATATTTCACATCCAATGTTATTTGAATGGAGGAAAGATAGTAATTCATCTCTTTTAGGAACCCGCAAAATGTATTGATTAAAGATATGATGAAAATTTTTATTTATTGTAGGCAATTTAATTATATTATCGAGATTGGTTTTTCTAAAAAGATTATTGTAAGTATCCGCATTCTGTTGTCTCTTTTTTGTCCATTGATCAAGATAACCAAGTTTGACATTTAATACAGCGGCTTGTATTGCATCTATTCTGAAATTACCACCAATTATTTTGTGATAATATTTTGGAGCAGATCCATGAACACGCAATTGTATCAATTTCTCTGCAAGTTTTGAATCGTTGGTTACAACCATACCGGCATCACCAAAACCACCTAAATTTTTACTTGGGAAGAATGAAAAGCAGCCCATATGACCAATTGATCCCGCCTTTCTTCCATCATGATATTCAGAGCCTATGGCTTGGGCAGCGTCTTCTACCACGTTTAGATTGTTCTTTTTTGCAATATCCATGATGGTGTCCATTTCCGCCATTTGCCCGTACAAATGCACCGGAATAATTACTTTTGTTTTACTTGATATTGCCTTTTCTATTTTAGCAGGATCAATATTGAAAAACTCCGGTTCTATATCGACAAATATCGGTTTTGCTCCCAATCGTGTTATGACTCCGGCTGTAGCAAAAAACGAATAGGGAGTTGTAATTACTTCATCACCTTCATTTATGTCCAAAGCCATAAGCGCAATTAAAAGAGCATCTGTACCTGACGAAACTCCTATACCGAATTTAGTGCTTGAATATACTGCTACTTTTTCTTCCAGTTCTTTGACTTTAGGTCCAAGAATAAAATATTGTGATTCTACAACTTCTTTTATCACCGGTTCGATTTTTGTTCGAATTGTATCATATTGGGCTTTTAGGTCCAGCAAAGGCACCGATGTCACAGTATTTTCTATATTTGATTTTTCCATTATTGAATCTCCACTCTTCACATAATGTTTACCACAATTTTTACATTTAGATTCCGGCGTATCTTCAAATTCAAGTTTTATACCACATTCACACATCCAACCAATTATTCTTGCTGGGTTGCCAACTACCAGGGCATAATCCGGGACATCTTTGGTTACTACAGCCCCAGCTCCGATAAAGGAATATTTACCTATCGTGTTACCGCAAATTATCACAGCATTAGCACCAACAGAAGAGCCTTTTTTCATTAAGGTTTGTTGATATTCATCCTTTCTGATAACATGGCTTCGTGGATTAACTACATTTGTGAAAACCATTGAAGGACCAAGGAAAACATCATCCTCGCAGATTACACCGGTATAAATAGAGATATTATTTTGTATTTTGACATTCTTGCCCAACACGACATCCGGAGAAACAACAACATTTTGCCCAATATTACAATTCTTCCCTATTTTTGAATTTTTCATAATATGAGAAAAATGCCATATTTTTGTTCCCTCACCAATCTCACACGGTTCATCAATATAACTTGATTCATGCACAAAATAGTTATTCTTTTCCATTATTTACCCAATAGAATTAAATGTTTATTCGATTATTTCTTTAACTGAATACATGCTATCATCATCTTTAGAATTTGTTATCATTTCTCCAATTAAACCAATAGAAAATGATTGCATGCCAACAATAATTAGTAGAACACCTAAAAACAGTAGTGGCCGACTTCCTATACCATATCCTTGAAACCATAATATCGTTAGATATAGAGAGATTATAAACCCGGTTAAAAATGAAAGAAGACCAAAAAATCCAAACAAATGCAATGGTTTTTGACGATAACGGGTTAAAAATAAAACTGTAAACAAATCAAAAAAACCGCTAAGAAATCGTCGTGCACCAAATTTGGTTTTTCCATATTTTCTTTCATGATGTAAAACAACTATCTCACCAACTTTATATCCACGCCAGTGTGCTAATACAGGTAAATATCTGTGTAATTCTCCATAAACAGGTATATCTTTAATAACTTTTTTGCGATATGCTTTTAAACCACAATTGAAATCATGAATTTTTATTCCTGTCAATTTTGAGGTTATAAAATTGAAAAGTTTTGACGGAATAGTTTTTGATATGGGGTCATTTCTTTTCTTTTTCCAACCGGAAACCAGATCATGACCTGAATTTATCATCTCAATCAACTTTGGTATTTCATTTGGATCATCTTGTAAATCAGCATCCATTGTTATTACGATGTCACCGCTGGCTTTTTTAAAGCCCTGAGAAAGCGCAGCACTTTTACCACAATTTTTTTGGAATCCATATATTTTGATATTATTATCTTTGAAATGAAGTTCTTTTAAAATGTTTAATGAATCATCTTTGCTGCCATCATCAATAAATATTATCTCGTAATTTAAATTTTCTGTTTTTAATACGTTGATAATTGTATCATAGAGCTCTAAAAGAGACTCCTCTTCATTATAAAGCGGGATAACGATTGAAACTTTCATAAATTCACCTGCTCTTCCAATTCAATTAGGTTTAAATCAATTTGCCGGGCTGAGTCAGAAATCTTAATAATAAATTCAGATGGCATGATCTTTTGATTTAATATTATCCGGTTATAGTACACAGATACTACTTGTTTTTCTTCTGGTCGTGATAATTTAATATGTTTGGGAAAATAAGTATTATCGATTTTAAAAAATCTATCATATTCTTTTACTAATATTATTTTTTCCTGATTTAAATATTCAATTTTTTTAATTCGACCTGTAATATTATCAATCCATATATTATAATTAAGAGACCCGTTTTTTCCATGAATAAAAAACAAATCACCATCTAAATCATAATCAAGAATTTTCATGTTGTTGATCGTTTCTTTTCCCGTAAAAAAATTTGATATTTCATGAATTTTTAATGGAAACTGTAAAAAGTTCTTGTTTTTAAAGTTTTTGGTATCTCCGGAATAAAATTGATTGGAAAATTGATTGAGAAATATAAATCTATTCTCACCCAAAAACAATTTCCCAACACCTATTCCAAATGGGCCTGAAATGTTTATAAGAAGTGAATCATTATCATTGTATAAAATATCAGCAAAAAAATTACCACTAAATTCAGTTGTCTCTATACTTATACGGCTTTGCCCACTAAGCGAAGAAATTTTGTTTTGTTCTGCTTCAATTCCAGCAAGTAATTCTGAAAAGGTTACTTTATCCTTGTCAAGTACAAATCGAGGAGAAGAACAACCAATAAATAACAAGATAATAAAAATGGAGAATATTCGAATGGGCATATTTATTTTGAATTAATCCTAGTTTTCAGGTTTTCGTTATCAGGATCAAGCTCAACGGCTTTTTTCCAGTATAATTTTGCATTTGAATGATCGCCCAATTCGAAATACACATCTCCAAGATGTTCAATAACAATTGGACTATCTTCCCGGTTATCCATTGATTGTTTAATATAATCTAAGGCAATGTTAAATTGTTTTAATCTGTAATATATCCAACCAATGGTATCTAAGTATGCTCCATTATCAGGTTGTATTTCCATTGCTCTTTTAGACATCTCTAAAGCAAATTGCAGGCGAATGTCTCTATCTGCCAGGCTATATGCATAATTGTTTAAAAGCAAATCATTGTCAGGAAAAATAGCCAATGCTATTTCATAGAGGCTGTCACTTGCGGTATAGTATTTAAGCTCATCATAAATCATACCTAATGTGGTGTAAGCATTTATATTATCCGGATCTAAAGATATTGCTTTTTTCAATGGTTTAATCGCTTCTTTTTTTCGATCAACTTTGTTTAATGTTAGTCCTAATGTAACCAGCGCATTTATATTATCTTTATCAAGTTCTAATGCTTTTTCTAGTTGATCAATTGCTTCCTGATCTTTGCCAAGCCTGTTTAAGGTTAGGCCATAAAAAGAAAGTATGTATGGATCATCAGGTAGTTGCTCTAAAGCTGTTTGATAATGATTTGCAGCAATTTCTAAACTGTCCATATCAGAATAGATAAAACCTAAGAATAACCAGCCAATTCTGCTGTTTACATCAAGTTCAATTAGTTTTTGATAATAATTTTTTGCAAGAGAATAGTTCTTATCTTCAAATTCAATTCTACCGAGCAAATTAAATACTGGCCATTGCAATCTTTTTATTTTCTTAAGTTCCAATAAAGTATTCTTTGCCAATTCTTTGTTTTCCAAATAATAATTAGCTTCAGCAATTGCTAATTTAGCGGAATAGTTGGCAGAATCTTTAGAAACTACCGGGGCAAACAAAGATAATATATCTTGCCATTGATTTTTTTGTTTATATAATACATGTAGTCTTTCAACAGATTCATTAATACTAATTGAATATTTGTATGATTTAAGATAGCCATCAATGGCCATATCAATTTCACCATCAAGT
>DAOWAQ010000251.1 GCA_030634505.1 Calditrichia bacterium | reverse complement strand
TAAAAGCCCTTTCCATGGTTTTAGTGTAGAATTTTCGCAGCATCGACCATATAATCCGGGAGATAGCTTAAAATATATTGACTGGAAAATTTTAGGAAGCACTAATCGATTTAATATTAAGCAGTTTTAAGAAGAAACGAATTTAAAGGCGACGATTCTGTTAGATGTTAGTAATTCCATGTCATATAGTTCAGGTAAAATATCAAAATTAGAATATGGAAAATATCTGGCTGCTTCATTAACTTATATGATGTTGATGCAAAGGGACGCGGTTGGTATGACTTTATTTGACAGTAAAATAAAACAATATCTGCCTCCACGTTCTGTCACATCTTATTTACAGCCTATTTTAAAGCAACTGGAAATTATTCAGCCGGGCGCTGATACTGATATCAGCCAGGTTTTACATGAAATAGCTGACAGAATAAAAAGAAGGGGTTTAATAATATTAATTTCTGATCTTTTAGACGAACCTGAGAAAGTACTCTCTAGTTTAAGGCATTTCAGGCACAATAAACACGAGGTTTTGCTTTTTCATATATTGGACCCTTTGGAGTTATCTTTCAAATTTGAAGGGGATATTCAATTTGAAGATCTTGAAAGTGGTGAAAATATCCGAACTTTTCCCTGGTACATTCAAAATGAGTATAAAAATGAAATCAATGAATTTATAAACTATTATAAAAAGAATTGTCTGGAAAACAGAATTGATTATCAATTGGTTGAAACTAGTACATCATTTGATAATGCCTTAATTGAATATTTGGTTAAACGTAAATTGTTAAATTAGGATTATGACAAGCAAAAAATACAAATTGACCTCTATGGTTACTTGTGCTGGTTGAGCAAGTAAATTGAATCCAACGTTGTTGGATAAGGTTTTGAGTAAAGTGGATTTTCCTGTGGATGCTAATACCATTGTTGGCGCTTCCGGAGCGGATGATGCCGGTATTTATAAAATTTCAGAACACCAGGCGTTGGTTCAAACATTGGATTTTTTTACACCGATTGTAGATGATCCTTATATTTTTGGACAGATTGCTGCAGCGAATTCATTAAGCGATGTTTATGCGATGGGTGGCAAACCCCTAAGTGCATTAAATATCGTCGGCTTTCCTGATGATAAGCTGGATGAAAATGTATTGACTCAAATTCTGCAAGGCGGAGCAGATAAAATAAAAGAAGCAGAAGCAGTGATTCTGGGTGGACACACAATTCAGGATAATGAATTGAAATATGGTTTGTCTGTGACAGGTATAGTGCATCCGGAAAAAATAAGGATTAATAATAATCTAAGAGTTGGTGACTGGCTAATTCTTACAAAACCAATTGGTACCGGTATACTAACTACGGCGCTAAAAAATGATAAAATCACTGAAACAGAATTACAACCAGTTATTGATTCCATGCTATATCTGAACAAAACAACCTCGGAAGCAATGGAAAATTTGAATGTTTCTGCATGCACAGATGTAACAGGTTTTGGATTACTTGGTCATTTGTGGGAAATGATGCAGGATTTAAATGTTGATGTCAGAATTGATGTGGATAAAATTGTAACATTTGATAACGTGAGAGAATTTGCATCAGAATCAATGTTTATTCCAGGTGGAACTTTGGCAAATATTAATTATCTGGAAAGACATATTGTTTTAGGTGACTTTCCCCTGTGGCATTTGAATTATTTATGTGATCCTCAAACTTCAGGTGGTTTGTTAATAGCTATTTCTGAAAAGGATGTAGAAAAATATTTTGAAAGAATAAAAAGTTATCCATTGACCGTTTCGATAATTGGCGAAGTGATGGAAGGCAAAGATAAAATTATTTTAAAATAATGATACCGGTTTTAAAGCTTAACATCACTCTTAGCATTACGAACTCCTTATTGAAAGCAACATAGATGCATAGGAAACATACAACTTAGCTGTATATTTAATTTTGACTATGCCAATTATTTATCTTCTATTCTATTAATATCTGATTCTATGTGGTGTGGTTAATATTTTGAATATTGTATTTGTACTTTTTATTTTATACTTTATAGCATTCCTTTTGACTTTTCTCATTGTTTATACGTGAAACTAACATTAGGTAGTTTTCATGGTTAGCGAAACAGAACAATTAAAACATGAAATATTAAAGCTTAAATTAGCAGTTGGTGAATTGGCTATTTTGAACGAAATAGCTCTAACAATAAGCTCAATTGTTGATTTCGATCGCGTCGTGGATATTATCATTCAAAAATGTGTCAAACATTTACATGTTGATCAGGGAGCGGTTATGCTACTTGATGAAAAGGACAAAGATTCACCATTTCATACTGTTGTTCGAAAGGGAGACTCAAAAACTGATCAATTGCCATTTAGACTTGATACGCAATTAACAGGGTGGATGATAAAAAATAAAAAACCTCTTTTAAGCAATGATTTTCATCAGGACGAAAGATTTCAGATATCTGAGAAAACAGATTCTCCATTTAATTCGCTGTTGGCTGTACCATTACAACTTAAAGGTAAAATGTTAGGATCTTTGATTGTTTTCAACAAATATAGTGAGGAAGGATTTACTGAAGATGATAAGCGTTTGCTGACAATTATTGCCGCCCAATCAGCACAAGTTATCGAACATGCCCGATTGTATCAGGAAGAACAAGAATTATTCAAGATGCAGCATGAGATGAATGTTGCAAGAGATATACAATTAAATTTACTTCCAAAGAGTCATCCGGTAATTCCTGATTATGACATATATGGAATAAGTGTTCCTGCAAAGGAGGTAGGCGGTGATTACTATGATTTTGTTCAAATGGAAAATAACAGACTGGCAATTTGTTTAGGTGATGTTTCAGGAAAAGGTATATCTGCGGCTATGTTAATGGCAAATCTGCAAGCGACATTCCGCAGTCAAATCCAGTTAAGTGAATCCACGAAATTATGTCTTGCCAGATCCAACAAATTGCTCTACCACAGTACTGATTCAGAAAAATATGCCACTTTCTTTTGCGGTATTTTAGATTCAAAAAATAATAAATTATGTTTTTCTAATGCTGGTCATAATAATCCCTTTTTGGTTACCAAAGAAGGAAAAATAAAAAGATTACAAACAGTTGGAATAGTTCTGGGTTTTTTGGATGATTTTGAATTTTCAGAATCAAAAATTTCTTTTGAAAAAGAAGAAATTCTACTTATTTTTTCAGATGGCATTAGTGAAGCGATGAATGATATGGAAGAAGAATATGGTGAACAAAGACTGGAAAAATTGTTAGTAGAAAATCGACATTTGAATGCTGAAAGTATTACCCACCTTATTATTGATATTGTGAATAAATTTGCCGATACAAAAGAACAATCTGATGATATGACGTTGGTAGTCATAAAGAGAAATTAGTTTCAAATCTTTTTAATAAAATTGAAGGGGTATATTTATGTATATGCGATTCCTTCATATAAAAGCAAAAGAAACTGACCCTGATATCATTCGATCATTTTATGAAAGCGTTGTCATTCCTGAGCTGCAAATAATTACTGGTTGTTTATATGCTGCATTAATACAAAATAATAAAGATCACAATGATCATATTTCTTTAACACTTTGGGATTCAAAGATAAATGCAGAGAAATATGAAAAAAGTGGCGTCTTTAAAAAACTCATCGAGCAGATACAACCTTTCCTCGCAGAATCATCGGAGTGGAAAATTCAATTATCTGAAGATCTTCAACTTCAATACAGTCCAGTAATAAAAGAACCTCAAATCGAGGAATTTTCAGTTACATCAAAAGGAATTTTAGATTCCAATATCAAGTCAGATCATTCCACAGGAATCTTACTGCGTTTGGTTTCGGTGAAACTGGAGGAAAATAAAATTGATGAATTCCAAAGAATATATAAAAAGGAAATTTTACCAGTTCTTCATAACACAAAAGGCTGCAGTTATGCATATCTTGT
>DAOWAQ010000096.1 GCA_030634505.1 Calditrichia bacterium | reverse complement strand
ACTTCATTATTCGCCATCATAATCGAAACTAATATTGTATCTTTTCTGATAGCATTTTTTAAAGCATCTGTATCTATGAAGCCAAATTCATCAGGTTCTAAATAAGTTACTTCAAAACCCATTTTCTCGAGAAATTTACAGGTTTGTAAAATTGCCGGGTGTTCAATTTTAGTTGTTATAATATGATTACCTTTTTCACGATTGGCGAATGCAATTCCTTTTAGTGCTAAGTTATCAGCCTCTGAACCACCACCTGTAAATATTAGTCTTTTAGGCTGTGTGTATAATAATTTTGCTATTTTTCGTCGCGATTCATCAATGGCATCTTTTGCATTTCTACCAATTGAGTGAATGCTTGAAGGATTGCCATGTTCCATTTCCATATAATTGAACATGACTTCCCTGACTTCTTCCGCAACTTTGGTGGTGGCATTATTATCGAGGTAAATATTCTTTTTTGAAATGTGCTTTTGATTTCCAATGTTGATAACCGGTTCGCACATTTTGATACTTTTTGTTGCAATTTTCTTTGATTCTTTTGTGGCTTCTTCAATTTTAGTTACTTCACAAAGCAAAGCTTTATATACAGGAAAGCCTGATATTTCGTCATAATTTTCGAGATCTGTTAACAGATTAACATTCCATTCCTTCCATGCTTTTGGGCCGATAGGTGTACCTCCACCCATATTACATTCAATTGCGCCTTGCACGATTGCATCCGTGACCTTAGCACGAAACGGAACGGAACCTCTTGGTGTTGACACTTCAACCAAATCTCCTGAATTGATTCCTCTTTTATCTGCGTCAAATTTGTTTATTTCTACCATTGGTTCGGGATTGTCTTTTGATAATCCTTTTATGCCATGATGTTGTGAGCGAAAATCTGTATGCGGTCTAGCCCCAGAATTGAACACCAAAGGAAATTGTTTTGTAAGAGCCGGATCAGCCAAAGGCCCCTCTTTTGGTTCAGTATATTTTGGTAATGGTTCATAACCATGGTCTTCCAAGATTGTTGACCAGATTTCAAATTTTCTGGTTGGCGTCTCAAATCCCGGTTTTCCATCCTCACGTAACCCACCTTTTTCCCACTTTTTATATTCCATCACAGGTGCTTGTATTTTTACTGTGCCCCCTGCATTTTTAACATTATCAATTGTAAATCCGGAATCCTTCAAAACAAAATTCAATAATTCATCTTCCGATTGCGGATATAAATCACCATAGCCCAATCTTTGGGCTAACTCTGCCATGATCAGATAATCATTTCGTGCTTCACCAACCGGTTCTATTATTTTTTCCCGTAACCTGAATATTGGGCCATAAACCATATATGAGTCAATTTCAAACATGGTTGTTGCCGGCAATACAATATCAGCATAAGCTGCATCGGCTGTGATTTGTCTGTCTATACACACCAAATAATCTAGTTTCGATAAAGTATCTTTCCACTTTGCAGTTTCGGGCCAAGAAGTTAGCAACGATGCGCCATGAATCAACAACCCTCTTATTTTATAAGGTTTACCTTCCAAAACCGAATTTACCAATCCACTGGCATGTGACTCTCCCCTATAATCGCTGTAAATTGGGAATTTATCTCTGGCTACTGCCCGATCTATATCAGGATTTTCCTGGTTGCAGGAGTGGTTAATTGGAAAATGTGAGTTTAACATGGCTAATCCAATACCGCCGGGCACATCCAATTGACCTGCAAGCGCGAACAATATCTGCACTGCCCTTATAGCTTGGATACCACTGTCAGAATATTCTAATCCCGTGTACATTACAGGACAGGCTCCATTGGTATTGGCAATTTTTCGTGCCAGTTCTCGAATCACATCTGCTTTGACGCCAGTAATTTTTTCGACTACTTCAGGTGTAAAATGCTGTACATATGTTTTTAATTCATCAAATCCATGACACCAGTTTTCTGCAAAATTTTCATCATATAATTCTTCAGTAATCATCGTTTCAATAAAGCTTAATGCCAGGGCGCCGTCCGTTCCCGGTCGAATCGGAATCCATTGGCCATTAGTTCTTTCAATAGTTTCAGTATTTCTCGGGTCGATAACGATTACTTCAGCGCCACGATTTGCTGCAACTTCTAATCTATACATATCAAGTGGCGGTGAATCTGTAGCAGGATTAGCCCCCCAAACAATTAGTAATTCTGCATTTTCAATATCTGTAAACATATTGACAAGCATTCTGCCCATAGTGACATGAGGAGCAATCATGGCGAAGGATACATAACATAATGCCCCAACTCCCATAGTATTTGGAGATCCAAATGGAAACAGTACGCTGGATGCTGACGAAACCGCCACACCTTTCGGTTGAAAAATATCACATAAAGATAATTCAAAAGCTCCTCTACCGGTATATATTGAAACCGCTTCAGAGCCGGATTCGGATTTTATTATATTTAGATTTTTTACGATTTCTTCATAAGCCTCGTCCCAGGTAATTCTTTCAAACTCATAAGTACCTTTAGAACCAACTCTTTTCATGGGATATTTTAGTCTGTTTTCTGAATATATGATTTCCGGTGCATGTTCACCACGTCTGCAAATCATTCCCAGTGAATGGTTTTTATCCGGTCTGATATCAATCATTTTACCATTGTCCATACCAACTTCTACCCAGCATCCTGCCGGACAAATACCACAAATTCCTTTTTTCCATTTTAGTTTTAAATTGGTGTTTTTTACTTCTGGATTTGCATTTTCTTGATAACTAATCGCCATAAATAAATCTCGTTGGTATTTGCAGATAAATAAGATTATAAATTCTTGATTCAATCCAAAATACAGAAAGAAAAGAATATTTCAAAATGAAATTTACGTCAAATTATTTAAATTGAGAAAATAGGTGAATTTATCGATGAAAAAACCTCCTCTGAATCCCCTCCTTGGTAAGGAGGGGACATAGGGGTGGTATTTATTTGTGTTTACAATTCCTGCATGCCATCATTTGCATTTAACATAACCTTTGTACGAACAATAAATGCTTCACGATATCTGTATTTTAATGCCTGGATTTTTAAATCATCAGCTTCATTACGATTTGTAAAATCACCTATGCGGATTTTATACAAAGGGGTTTCAAAAATCAGGTAAGTTTTATGTCCATATATCGAAAACTGATTTTTTGCTTCTTCTTCCAGTAGTGTGGCTTTTTCTAAATCCTGAGTAGCTATAATTTGCACTCTATATCCATTTACTTCTTGCTGCAAGCCTGGAATTTTATCATTATTATTAGTAGTGCTGATATTTTTTGTATCCACATTATTCATTAGTGACGGAAATTCAATATCATTATCGTCAAGAGTTAATGGATCAAATGATTCATCATATTTTGAATTAGCATTATTATCCTTCTTGGTTACAGTTTTACTGCCTGAACAGCTTACCAGGAAAAGAACTACAATTATTAGAAAATATTTCATTGTGTATCCTTATTAAATAATTCCAATTAAATTAGATTTACACCATCCTGTTTTGCCATCAGCAATGCTAATCTCCAGCCAACCATTCAATTTTCGATTTATTTTAATTTTTGTACCTTCATGTAAAATAAACACTTCTGAAGCGCCTAAGTTTGGCTCACTCATGACAGCAATCTTTTTTTCAAATATAATACCAAATTGATAAGATTCAAATAAATAAATCCTGCTAACGAAAATTATGATCGAAATTGAGAATAAAATCAAAAATATCCAGCTGAATTGAAACAATATTCGTTTTGTAATTAATAGATATAATGAAAATATTACAGCCACAAAAAAGAACAGGATAAGTGATAGCCAACCCCAGTTTTCTATATTCAGAATACGCATCAAATTATCCAACCAGACAAATAAAAATAATTTGGGGATCGGTTCAATTTTATCAATAATTTTAAGTCTGGCTATTTTTATATTCTGGTCAAGAGACTCATCACCTTCAATAAAATTTAGAGACTTCTCATAATAATAAATTGATTTACCAATTTCATCCAATTTATAATAGGCGTTTCCCAAATTAAAAAATAATTCGCCACTTTCAATATTATTATCTATAATTTTCGAATAATGTACAACAGCTTCCTCGTAATTTCCTTCAGAATATGCTTTATTTCCTTCTTTCAGATATACATCCCATTCTGAAGCAAAAACTGATTGTATCAAAAATGTGAAAACTAAAATGTATTTCATTTGTATCCTAAATATATTTTTCGAGATTTGTTAAGCAATTTTTTGATTTGTCAAAAAATGTTTTCATTTGATCAAAGTCAGAATTTTTACCTGCAAATTGCATATAATCACTTTCCTGTAAACAATCCTGGTATTCAGTGATTTCTTCTGCATTTACACCAATTTTTTCAAGGTTTAGTTTTACTGATGTAACGGTGAAATCAGTCATGTCGATATTTAACTTATTACTTACAAAACCTTGCAGCGCTTTTGACATAAATTTATAAAACTCTCTTGATGTTTCTGCCTTCATTAATTTTTTTGCATGTATCAGGTGTTTCGATGCGATTTTCCCGGCTTTGCGGCGGCGTGCAAACTGGACGTCACCTAATAGTTTAATTTGATGGCGCTTATATCCAAATGCTAATCCAACTAAAATTAAAGGAAAAATAAACCCGGATAAGAACAAAAAATTAGCATAGATTTTTTCTCCCCGTTTAGTGTAGTGAGCAATCTCTTTTATAAACCTAATGTCCTTACCCAATAATTCTACTTCTTGTTTACTCAACGTTGTTGAAGCAGAGATATCTCCTGCAGACAATACCCCGCCAACAACTTCCAAATCAACTGATTTTGTTCTCAATGTTTTATATTTTCTGGATTTGGGATCAAAGTAATTTAGTAAAACAGGCTTTATTGTATATTCACCTTCAAATCTTGGTACCACAATATATTCAATATTTTTTTGTCCTCTGACTAAGCCATTGGCTCTTTGAATAGATAATTTCTCTTTTGGGTCATATAATTCAAGATCCGGTGGAACAATTAATTTAGGTGGTACAATTAATTTAATATTTCCTTCTCCGGCAATGGTTAATTTTAATGAAACTGCATCATTCGCCTTAACTTGTTTTTTATCGGCAGTTAAAGACATTGAATATTTTCCAACCATCCCGTTAAAATTACGAGGTTTTCCTTTTTCAGGTAATTCTTTCACATTAATTTTTATTGGATTAGAGGATATTGTTTGCCTTACAGTTCTGCCAAAAGGGTCATCAAAAAAGGAATCGAATAAGCTTCTTGAACGAGTTTTCCGTTTTATCATAGCATCGACTGAGATGACCAGTGGTTCAATGGTTAGCTCACCGCTTTGAGCAGGAAATAGTGCTACTTGCCTTAAAGTAGCCACCTGGTATTCAACTCCATTTACAATCTCACGAGATATTTCTGGTTGTCCGGGAAGTTTGAACTCTTCCATCCAGAATCCCGGATTTGCTGGAATTTTATCAAAATTATAACTTCGCACTGTCAATCTGAAATATAATTTATAGGTTACAAGTACCTGTTCATTCTGGTAAACGTTTCTACTACTTACTAACGTTTTTAAATATAATTTTTCACCCAATAAATCTTGATCTGTTGAAGTTTTAGCAGCAGATTGCTTGTTTTGTTTTTTTACTTTTTGTTTTACCACTTCTAAACTTATATTATTTGATTTATATATTTTACCATCAATTTTCATTTGCACTTTAGGTATGACAAATTTTCCAATATTTCTGGGCATCAAAATATAGGAGTAGGTTTTGGAAGAAGACATATTTCCGTTTATAAATTGAATGGATGTTGAAGTATTGGGACCGGAAAGTAATGCAAAATTTTTTATTTCTGGCAACACCGGATCAGGTAGTGAAGTGCTCTGTCCACTAATTTCTAATTTATATTCAAATCTTTCATCCAAAGCAATTCTATTTTTATTTACAGAAGCACGAATTGAATAATCCTGTGCAGACAAAGTGTTTATTAAAAAAAGTAATATTAGATTTATACTTAGTAATTTCATTTTTTCTGATTATTTTTTATACCTTAACCGATTTATCGTACCTGATTTGTCATCCTGAAAGGATCTTTGTAGTAAAATGATTACCGGCACATTCAAAGATTCTCCATAGGAGTCCTTCAGACCTTCTGAATGACATTGCATATTTTCTTCAATTTTCATTCTTCAATTGTTTTACCAATCTTTAGCGACCGATCGTCTGCCACCTTTTTTAGGTTTACGCAATTTCTGGTTATCTTGTTCATCATTTTTTAATGCTTCTAAAATTCTTTCAGCATCTTCCTTGCTCATTTGGTCTTTATCTTCTTCAAGTTGTTGACCTTGTTGTTCTTCTTGCTGTTCCTCGTTTTGCTGCTCTCCCTGTTGCTGCTCCTGTTGTTGTTGATTTTCTTTTTCACTTTCTTCGTCTTTACCGCTTTCCTTTTGTTGTTCCCCTTGTTGCTGTTGTTGATTTTGCTGAGGTTGCTGCTGTTGTTTATCAGCAAGTTCTTTTAATTTTGCTCTGGCCAATTCCAAATTATATTTAGCATCATTATCATCCGGTTTCAGATTAAGAGAGGTGATGTAGGATTCAATGCTCTCCTGTAGTTTATCCTGTTTGAAATAGGTATTTCCTATATTATAATGAGTTTTTGCTTCCATATTAATATCTTTTGCTGATAGAGCTTTTTGATATTCCTCAAGCGCTTGGTCATATTTTTCCATTTTATACAAAGCGTCACCACGATTAAAATGTGCAATAGCATTTTGTGGATCATCAATCAGTGCATCCTGATATGAATTTAACGCTTCTTCGTATTGTTCTTCACCATATTTGTCATTGCCATCATTAATTTTGGTTCTTAATGATTGAGCAAATACAATATTGTATGAAACAAGAAATACAATAATTAAAATTTTATTAAGCATAACTTTATTTTTAATCTTTCTAAATTAAAAATTATTTAAGAACAAGTTGAAAATCCCGTTTTTCGGGAGAGCACCGATATACGAATCTTGAAATTCGTTCATACATGGACATTCGTTAATCGATATTCGATATTCATTTTTTTACACAAATCGACCGCGCCATTCAGTTTTTACTTTTCTTTTTTCAGGGATTATCATTTCCAATATCAACAATAGCAATCCAATTATTAAAAATACCTGAAACCTGTCTTCATATTGAGAGAACTGTTTTGAAACTAATTCTTTTTTCTCCAGTTCAGCAATTTCCTTGTATATTTCGTCTAACTCTGCTTCACCACTTGTAGCCTGATAAAATTTTCCACCTGTCTGAAATGCTATTTTTTGCAATGTGAGCACATCTAATTTTGTTGTAACAACTCCACCCTGTCTGTCTTTTTT
>DAOWAQ010000279.1 GCA_030634505.1 Calditrichia bacterium | reverse complement strand
TGTAATTGCTTCAATAAAAGCAAATGAAGGTGTGAAATACAGATACCCATTTACAATCAGATTAATAAGTTAAATAATTTTTCGAATAAAAATATACAATTTCAGATTTCCTGTTATTTTCTGTGTAATTATTGATCAATTTTTTTATTGTTAAGAATTGAATTCTCACTCTAAAATACGATTGCTGCTGGTTTATGAACAGAAACTTTACAGGCATAGTTGTTGCATTAAATTATTTTTTATTCAAAATTTAATTTGGGAGGTAACATGTTTAAAACATGCGTTATATCAATTATTTTAATTGGTGTTTTTTCAATGATTGGATTGGCTCAGGACACAGCAGCTACAATAAAAGTCGATGAAATGTCAATCTGCACCGGCGTTGAAGAAAGGCAACCGGTTGGAACAGATACTGCTTTTGTAAAAACAGTCGGACAACTTTATTGTTTTGTGAAAGTAAGCGGTGAAAATGATTCAACCTCAATTTATCATGCCTGGTTTTATAATGATAAGGAAATGGCCAAAGTGGAATTAGCAGTTAAAGGCAAAACATGGAGAACCTGGAGTTCCAAAAGAATTACAGAGGATTGGGTAGGCAACTGGAAAGTTGAAGTTTCTTCAAGTACCGGCGATGTGCTGATGACCAAAGAATTTGTTATTAAATAATCCATTTAAAATAATGTCTGTACTAAAAAGGGCTTCCGGCTATGGTTTGCCGGAAGCCCGAAGGTAAAAGGATGATTACTTACTAAAACAATGAAAAATCAATTTAGTTTCATTACTATTATAAATTCATCCAGTAAGTCATTTTTATCATAAAAATATTGTCTGAATCTGAATCCCATATACGATCAAATGCACGTCTTAAATGAAACTGTCCATTGTCCAAATGATCATCTGTCCTGCTTTGTGTCCAGACAAAAAATAAAGTAGATCCCGGTAAATATTCCCATCTTAATACTGCATTGGCTCTGATTGATTTATAATTAAAATCAGGGTTTTGAATTTCAAATGATTCAGCAGGTCCGCTTCCATCAGGATCTATTGTATAAGATTCATCAGCATAGGTAATAGTCGAATTGTTTTGTCCAAAATTATTAAAATCATAACTCCTTGATCTGGCAAGTTCTTTAAAGTTTTTATAATCTCCGGTTGAGATAAGTGGTTGAGCATAGAGCTGAAAACTAAGTTTTGGTGTAAATGTCCAGTTCAAACGAATGCTCGCTGATAATTCTTTATAATCCAATTCTGCAAATACATAGCGGTTACCATAAGTGCTGGTCGCGTTTGCATCTTCAAAAACATCAACATATTGGGTAAATTCTTTTTCATATTGAAATTTCGGATTGATATCTATTGATAAATTACTTGTGGGTTTCCATCTCACAGAAAACTCAGCTTCTTTGAAATTATCTTTGGAATTTACAATATAGGAAGAGGCTCCCAATCCAAACACCCAAGGTTTGCGATTGTCAGACTCAATCCAGGTGTTAAATTCCCATCCCGGAGGATTTATTGTTAGCGGACCACCACGGGTTCTTCTGTTATTAACAGTTTCCGGATTATATGCCATTCTTAGATTGATAAAATAATAATTGGTTAATCTTAAAAAGATACCAGACCAAATTCCTGTTCCGGTGACATTATAATCAAAATCTGTTGTACCAAATAAAGCAGCAATTACTTCTGCATATCTTGTAAAGCTTGTAGTTTCTGTCCATTTGTAACCGCCACCAACGTGAGCATTTATAATATCTCCCCGCCACATAAAACCGGCATCATTATTATCGAATCGTGGATCGACAAAACCTATCGCTGAATTAAATATTACGTTTCCTTTTTGTTTATTTACTAGCAACCGACCTGCATAACCGGTAAGAGAAGTAGCGTTTGGATCGAGTCTGAAATTTTCTCTATCAGGTCTTTGCAAATAGTGGCGTGAACTTTTCTGCAGATCTGTAATCCTCTCATTTGTACCATTGATATGACTCATTCCCAACCAACCGGTTGTTACCCATACTTTGTCTTCATCCCAGAATGTCCATCCATCAATACCGAAGGTTGTAGCATTATTATTTAATTCATCTTTGAGCAGTTCGTTTTTAAAATTTCTACTTGTAAATGTTGATATAAAACCAATTCCCTGTCGACCCTCATCGATCTCTTTTTGAACACGAGCAACACCATAATATGTTAATGGTTCAACTTCGTGTTCGGATTTTTCTCCATTTATATCAAGGTCAGTATATTCCCGATTAGTAATTGCATGTAAGGTGCCCACATTCCAATTATCACCTACTTTTCCTGTAAGTTTTATAGCACCAAGGATTGCGGTTCCATCAGGCATATCACTATGGTCATAATCCGGGAGATAACCTGTAGCTTGCGGCGCTCGTCCAAGTCGGCGACTATAAAAGAAATCAGGATTACCCCAGTTAAATCCCCAATTACTCCGGGAACCACCTTGACCAAAATTAAAAATGGATGCACCTTCTATAAAGAATGGTCGTTTCTCATCGTAAAAAGTTTCAACATCACTAAGATTCACTACTGCTGGATCAACTTCTACCTGACCGAAATCAGGATTTATGGTGGCATCAAGTGTTAGATTACTACCAATGCCAAATTTAAAATCTCCACCAAAAGAAGGTAAATACTTCGACCCATCGTTAAATGGATCTCCTGATTCAGCTGACAAATATTCTGCCTTTGTACGAAAATAAGGAAGAAATTCTAAATTTCTAGCGGGATCAATTCCATTAATTCCTGTAAGTTTGGGAAATCGAGATACAAATCCACTGCCATCCTTAGGAGTATAAACCAGGAATGACATCTCTTGGTTTCGAGATATGTCACGATTAAAATTAACACCCCATTCATATTTTTCCTGTTTTTTAAAGCGCAATTGAGAAAATGGAATGCGCATTTCGGCAGTCCAACCATTATCATCAATATTTACCTTGCCTTCCCAGACGCCATCCCAGGAATCATCATCCCAATCATCATTAAGCAGAATACCATCATAATAAGTACCGCCGGCATTTAACGCAAAATAGTATCCACTTCTTTTGTCATTATACGGATCAATAAAAAAGTAAAATCGATCTGCTTCCATATGGTCATCCTTACGGCCTAACCTTGCAATAATTGAATCCGGTGCAGTATCAAACATATGAGCACCCACATAAAGCGCTTTATCATCAAAGGCTATTCTCACTTCTGTTTTTTGAGTCGCCGGTTTCCCTTCATCGGGATCACGTTGAGTGAACTCGTCAGTGCTACCACCATTTTTCCAAACATCTTCAGATAATAACCCATCAATTTTCATGATTTCATTTACTTTCGTTGCTTCCACAACAATATCAGTGTTTTTAGAAAAAAGGTTTGAGGAAAAAGAGAATACAAAAATAAGTAACAATAAATTTTTCATATTTTACTCCCATTAACATGTGAATACATTTAATAAAGACAATAAAAGGAAATAAAAGTTAGCATTTGATTAATCATCATTGCTTTTAGTTGTTTGAATCAGCTAATATTGTGGTAAAAAAAAACAAAAGGTTTGCATTAAATAAATAATTATTTGTTTTTTTTATAAACACTATTTGTTATATCAAAAAATAGTATTAATGTGGATTGACTGAAAAAGATTTTGTGAATAAATTCTTAACTTAATGTGACCAAAAATCAATTAATTTCTTTTTTAGGATAGTTAGAAATGAATATAGACAGAGAAAAATTTGAAGTTAGACATATTGG
>DAOWAQ010000362.1 GCA_030634505.1 Calditrichia bacterium | reverse complement strand
CCTCCCCCACAAAGTGAACTCATTGATATGAGATAATAATAGCAGAACTTGCATGGTAGATATTCATTCTCATTTTTTATATGGCATCGATGATGGCGCCAAAGATTTTTCGCAAACAGCAAAAATGTTAGACCAAGCTGTTGAATCCGGCATAACAGATCTGGTAGCCACACCCCATTTTAATGAATTCATTTTACCCGGTTATTTTGAGAAGATAAATACTGTTTTTAATGAAACCAAAGAGTTCTTATCAAAAAACAATATCAATGTAAAGATTCATTTAGGTTCTGAAATCTTACTTGACACAAAAATATTTGGATGGAATAAATTTACTGATTTCTTAATCGGTAAGAATAATAATTATTTACTTTTTGAGTTGCCGCATTTCTTCGAATTTTCAAAAATATCAGACACAATATTTAATCTTAAATTAAAAAACATTACACCGATACTGGCTCATCCTGAAAGAAGCATGAAAATACAAGAATCACCGGAAATTTTAATTCAATGGATAAATCAGGGATGTTTGATGCAGATGAATGCGGGAAGTATATTAGGTCAGTTTGGAAAAAAATGTAAAGCTGCTTCAAAAAGATTTTTAGATTCAGGAGTTATTCACTTATTTGCTTCTGATGCCCATGAACCAAAACGTAGAAACTATTTAACCTTGAAGGGAGCAAAAGAATATATCACTGAATATTATGACGAACAATTTGCGGATATTCTGTGTAATCAAAATCCTGCAAACATATTAAAATCAAAATCGATAAAGTTTTTTGTGACAGATTCCGATAATTTAAAAAATAATAAACTCAAATATTTTATTAATAAATTCAGGTAACTTCAAAATAACATCAATAGATTACAATAGACATATAAGAATGATTAGTATAATTAGGGATATATTATTTTGTTTAAATAATTCATTTTATTTAAATTAATAAGTTTATATTAATTTGGGAGAATAAAATTGTTTGAAGAAGAACAATTAATAGAAGAACAACAGGTTTCATTACAAGATTATGCCAGAATTTTGTACCGGGGTAAATGGATAATCTTATTTTCATTTATAATCGTATTAATCTTAACTACTTTTATAACTTTTACAACGGACCCGGTATATGAAGCCAAAGCCACAGTATTAATTCAAGGTTCCGGCGCCAAAGAAAGAATGATTTTTGACGATTTGTATTTCGGCAATCAATCGACGATGATAACAAATCAAATTGAAATACTAAAAAGTCGCTCACTTGCTAAAAAAGTATTAGAAACACTTGATCTTTCAGATTTTAGAGATTCTTTGAAAATATTCCAACCAAATGAAGATGGCGAAATAATGAGTTTAAGACAAATGACTAGCTGGTTTCAGGAAAATTTAGAGATATCCCACAGAAAAGACACTGATTTGATTGACATAATATTTAGTGCTGGTAGTGCGTTTGAATGCTTACAAATTGCCAACGTTACTGCTGTAGAGTTTCGATTATTAAATGCCTCTACTAATAAATTACAAATAACAGAGCTTAGGGAATTTTTAGAAGAACAGATAGAAAAAAAAGGTGAAGAATTAAAACGAGCCGAGGAAGATTTAAGGGAATATCAGGAAAGAGAAAAAGTAGCTAGCTTAGATGATGAAACAACTCAGCTCGTTGAACGATTCGCCCATGCCGAAACTATGTTGCAAGAAGCACAAATTGAGTTGAATTCTGCACAAGAGAGAAAACAATCTTTAGTCAACCAAATAGAAGAACGTAAAATATCTTTGCAAGACGATTTAAGCGAAATATCTACTCCATACTTAATTTCATTGCAAAATCAATTAGCTGAGGCAGTAGCAGAAAAATCAAAATATGAAATTGCTTTAAGATCGGAAATATCCAATCCAAATAAATTGTCTTTTGAATCGCAGGTTAAGGGTTATGATGATAAGATCAATGCAATCAGGGATAAATTGAAGGAAGAATCTCAAAAGATACAATCGTCTAGTATGGTAAAAGATGTTTTTCAGTTATCACAAGGGTTAATAACAAATTTATTAGAAACTGAAACAGAAATAAAATCATTGATTGCTAAGATTGGCGCCTTGCAGGGAGTTGTTAGTGATTATGATTACAAGTTAGAATCTCTGCCTGATAAAATTCTTCAGTTAGCAAGATTGGAAAGAAAGAGAAAAGTACAAGAAACGACCTTTATTCTTATGAAAACCAAATTAGAAGAGACCAAAATTCAGGAAGCAGGGCAATCAAAAAATGTTAGTATATTAGACGAAGCGATTGCTCCTCTTTTTCCTGTAAAACCAAACAAAAAATTAAATTTATTGCTGGGAGCTTTAATTGGTTTGGGACTTGGCGTCGCAATTACTTTTTTAAAAGAATATTTTGATGATTCACTTAAATCTCCAGAGGAAATTGAGAAGTTAGGATTTAATCTTTTAGCAGCCATCCCAAAAATTGAAGTGGATGAAGTCGAAAAAAAGGCACAGAAAAAATGGGAGTTAACTGATTCCGGAGACGCCAGACAAATAGAATCTCGATTAATCACACATTTTGATCCAAGGTCACCTGTATCAGAGGCATATCGTACTTTAAGGACAAATTTACAATTCAGTAAAATTGAAAGTTCAATTAAATCCATCCTAGTTACAAGTTCTGGGCCTAAAGAAGGTAAATCAACATCGATAGCAAATTTAGCAATCACACTTGCACAAATGGGATCAAAAGTTGTATTGGTTGATACAGATTTACGCAGACCGGTAATTCATTCTATTTTTGGCCACAAAAAGGAAGAAGGTCTTACAAATTATATGATGGATCAAATTCCTATTGAAAAAGTAATAAAGGGTACCATTATAGATAATCTTAAAATAATAACGAGCGGTGTTCTTCCACCAAATCCGTCAGAATTGTTGGGTTCTAAAAAGATGGAAGACCTGATCGCATATTTAAAGGAAAATTTCGATTTGATCTTGTTTGATAGCCCTCCTGTAATTGCAGTCACTGATGCTGCAGTATTGAGCACCAAGGTTGATTGCGTTTTCTTAGTAGTTTCATCTGGGCAGACCAACAAAGATGCTATTGCCAGGGCAACTACACTTTTAGAAAATGTAAAAGCACGTGTCTTGGGAGTGGTATTGAATAATGTTGATTATGATAATAATTAT
>DAOWAQ010000388.1 GCA_030634505.1 Calditrichia bacterium | reverse complement strand
GAAATTTATAACTACTTCAAGCGAGGAAGTAGAGCTGCTTGCGACTCACGATATGCTCAAAGATTTAGATTATGAACGCGATCTCAGTTTCCCCGGAGAATATCCGTACACACGTGGTGTTCATCATAACATGTATCGTGGTAAGCTATGGACAATGCGACAATTTGCTGGTTTTGGGACGCCGGAAGATACGAATGCACGTTTTCATTATTTACTAAAACGTGGTCAAACAGGATTATCTATTGCATTTGATTTGCCAACACTAATGGGATGTGATGCCGATGACATTATGAGTGAAGGCGAAGTTGGAATTTGCGGTGTATCGGTCAGTTCATTGGCTGATATGGAAATTCTTTTGGATAAATTACCATTGGAGAAAATTTCAACTTCGATGACCATCAATTCTCCTGCAGCGATCTTATTGGCTTTTTATGTTGCCGTGGCGGAAAAGCAAGGAATTACTCCGGATAAGCTAAGAGGTACAATTCAGAATGATATCTTAAAAGAATACATCGCTCAAAAAGAATATATTTATCCCCCGGAACCTTCGATGCGAATTATAGTGGATATGATAGAATATTGCACTAAAGAAATGCCATTATGGAATACGATAAGTATCAGCGGTTATCATATTCGTGAAGCGGGTTCTACTGCAGCACAGGAACTGGCATTTACACTCGCTGATGGATTTGCCTATATTGAAGCGGCAATGGAAAGAGGCTTAAATGTTGATGATTTTGCACCACGGCTATCATTGTTTTTTAATGCACATAATGATTTTTTTGAAGAAATTGCAAAATATCGCGCCGCCCGCAGAATCTGGGCAAAGAGATTGAAAAATAAATATGGCGCTAAAAATGAACGATCTTTGTTAATGCGATTTCACACACAAACGGCAGGCTGTTCATTAACAGCACAGCAACCGGAAAACAATATCGCCCGTGTTGCTTTTCAGGGAATGGCTGCTGTTTTGGGGGGAACACAATCACTGCATACGAATTCAATGGATGAAACTTTAGCACTGCCATCAGAAAAAGCAGTCAAGATTGCTTTAAGATCTCAACAAATTCTAGCGCACGAAACAGGCGTCGCTAATACAATTGATCCGCTGGCTGGCAGTTATTTCATTGAAGATTTGACAAACAAAATGGAAGCCCAGGCCGAAGAATATTTTACTAAAATTGATGAATTGGGTGGAGTGATACCAGCGATAGAGAAAGGTTTTATTCAAAATGAAATCGCAAAAGCTGCCTATCAGTATCAACGTGAAATAGAAAAAAATGAACGAATTATTGTAGGCGTCAACGATTTTGTTGAAGAAAATGAAAAAGTGGAAATACCAATTCTGGAAATAAAAAAAGAAGTTGAAGAAAAACAGGTGAAAAGAATAACAGAACTTCGTCAATCCCGAGATCAGCAAAAAGTGGATGAAGTATTGGTATCGTTAAAAGATGCAGCAATTAAAAATCGAAATCTGATGCCTGAATTCATTGCCTGTGCGAAAGTGTATGCTACACTTGGTGAGATGATCAATGTATTAAAAGAGCCGTTTGGAGAATATATAGAAACAGCTGAGTTTTAGACTAAATGAAAATTAAAAGGATATAAAATTATGGAAAAGAAAATCAGAGTATTGATAGCAAAACCCGGTTTAGACGGACACGATCGTGGAGCAAAGGTTGTAGCTGCAGCCATGCGTGACGCTGGATTTGAAGTCATTTATGCCGGACTGCGGCAGACCCCTGAAATGATTGTGGAAACAGCTATACAGGAAGATGTTGACGTCATTGCTTTAAGTATCCTTTCCGGCGCACATATGACTATTCTACCAAAGGTATTGAAATTGATGAAAGAGAATGGTATTGATGATAAGTTACTCACCGGCGGTGGAATTATTCCTGAAGATGATATGAAAGAATTGGAAAAAATAGGTGTAGGTAAACTTTTCGGACCGGGCGCAAATACACAACATGCTGTGGCTTATATTAAAGATTGGATTGCGAAAAACAGGAATTAAATGAGTACAAGGAATATTCTTAATTTTTATAGCCTATACTTTTTCCCGAAAAATTGAAATACATTATTTTATTATTAAATGAATTCTAAGCAAAAAACAAAAGTTCACCACTCGCGCATTACTGATTGGCCTGTAAATGAACGGCCAAGGGAAAAGTTACTGACCAAAGGATCGGATGCACTATCATCTGCAGAACTCATTGCGATATTGCTTGGAACCGGTACGGGGAAAACAACTGCAGTAGACTTGGGAAAATCATTAATCAATAAATTTGGCTCTATTGAAAAAATGGCTCAAGCCTCATTAAAGGAACTTACGGAGATTTCGGGAATAGGTCCGGCTAAAGCAATTACTTTGATGGCAGCATTTCAATTATCGCGCAATATGCATAAAGAAGTGGCAGAGAAAAAATTTAATTATTTTAAACAACCTTCGGATGTTGCTAAAATTTTCATTCCAATGTTAGGGCATGAGAAAAAAGAAGTATTCGCCATTGCTATGTTGGATACTGCAGGTAAATACACGGGATCGGAAAAAATCACTATTGGTACACTTAATGCCTCTTTAGTGCATGCGAGAGAGGTTTTTAAACCGGCAATAAAACACTCTGCCGCCAGTATTATTTTAGTACATAATCATCCATCGGGACAGCTAACTCCCAGCGCGGAAGATTTAAAAATAACAAAACACATTGTTGAAGCAGGCAAATTACTTGATATTACAGTTCACGATCATTTAATTATTACACAAGATTCGTACATCAGTCTTAAAGAAGAAGGCTATATTTAAAATATATTCAATTATCAAAATTGAGGTATTATGAATAGAGAAGAACAATTTAAAT
>DAOWAQ010000008.1 GCA_030634505.1 Calditrichia bacterium | reverse complement strand
GAAGATGCAAAATCACTTAGTGCAAATTATTGGGCATTAAGGGTTGGCTATTATTTTAGTTTATTATAAAACTATATAGAGTTACACAAAGGGCTGATTAATCAGCCCTTTTTTTATGCTCAATTTATTTTATTGAAACAAATAAGCTTTCCGTTTGTTATTAAAAATATTAAATTTACCCCAATTGAAACAGTAATTTTATCTATAATTTTATTTAAAAATGATTCGACGTAATTTCATTACAAATATCTTTAAAATATTCTCTTTATTTGCAATAATTCCCAAAAGTGTTTTGGCTTTTTTTCAACAAAATTATTTGGGAAAATCCAATTCAATCAAAATAATATCTAAATCTGCCAATGTAGATACTCAAATTCCATTGTACAAAAAATTAAATCATGATTTTATTTCTTTAAAAGATTTTGCTAAGGTGATGCACTACAGCATTTACACCAATGATGCCAAAAAAAAATCAGTGCTTTACATGGGAAAAGACAGAATACGATTTACTGCTGATAATAGCTTTGTAATACTTAATGACGATGCATTACAAATGCCTTTGGAATGTAAATGGACGCATGGTGAGATTCTTGTTCCTGTAATATATTTTACCAAATTATTGAACCAATATACTTCTTTAACTTTTACCTACGATGTAAAAAAGAAAACAATTGAAATTAATCCTTCTAATGTAAACATAACCGGACTCAGACTTGAAGAAAAGGAGAATGGTACTCTTATACTTGTTCATGCCTCTAAAAAATTCAGTGAAAAAGAAATCATGTTGGATATCAGAAATGGTTGGTTTCATATTGAAGTTTATGGCGGTAAAATTGATACTACCAGTATCTCAAAAATTCCTGGTAAAGGTTACATAACAAAAATTAAAGGTTTCCAATTGGGTGATACTGCTTCCCTGGCATTTAAATTAAAAGGTAAAATCGAATCACGTGACCTGGTATTACAAGAATCCAGGAATGATTTTTATGTTAATCTGAGAACAAAATCAGTTATATCAATTAATAAAGAAAATGAACATGTAAAAGCAGAATTGGAACAACAAAAGAAAAAATGGTATATCGATACAATCGTTTTAGATGCAGGGCATGGTGGAAAAGATTCCGGTGCACCCGGTTATAATAAAAAGATCAATGAGAAAGATATTGTACTTCCGATAACATTGGAACTTGGGAAATTACTAAAGCAAAAATTACGCGATGTTAAAATTGTATACACAAGAAAAACGGATGTATTTATTCCATTGTGGAAAAGAACTGATATTGCCAATAAAGCGAATGGGAAATTATTTATAAGTATACATGCAAATGGTAGCACTTCCCAAAAGCTAAATGGATTTGAGACGTATTTTTTAAGCGCAGATAAAGATGAAAAAGCAAGAGGAGTTGTTTTAAAAGAAAATTCAGCAATTGAATTTGAAGAGACAGTTGACAGACAACGGTATGAAGGCGTTAATTTTATTCTAGCCACAATGGCTCAAAGCGCTTTTATAAAACAAAGCCAGTACTTAGCATCCGTAATTCAAAAATCATTAAAATTAAAGTTAGAAAAAATCGGAATGACGGATAGGGGAGTAAAACAAGGGCCATTTTGGGTAATGGTTGGAGCTACAATGCCAAATGTCCTTGTCGAAACGGGATTTGTATCAAATAAATATGAATTTAATAAATTAATTAAATCTACTACACAAAAGAAAATTGCTGATGCTATTAGTCAGGGAGTTATTAAATACAAAAATGACATTGAAGACGCATTTTAGTATATATTCGTTAATAATTTCTTTCTTTAAAGCAAAATAAATATGAATGAACCAATAGGAATTTTTGACTCAGGTATCGGTGGATTAACAGTTGTCAAACAATTAACCAAATTACTTCCCAACGAAAATTACATATATTTTGGCGATACGGCACGCGTGCCCTACGGAACCAGGTCAAATAGGCTAATTAAACAATATGCTTTCGAAGACACCGCTTTTCTTCAACAATTTAAAATTAAATTACTCGTAGTCGCTTGTAATACCGTTTCAGCAGTTGCGGTGGATTTATTAGAATCATCAATAGATATTCCTTTGAGCGGTGTGATTATGCCGGGTGTCGAAACGGCAATTGAAACGACAAAAAATTCAAAAATTGGTATTATTGGAACCACAGCCACCGTTACCAGTGGTGCCTATGAAGAACGAATAAAATCAATTAATCCTGATATAACCGTCTATGGTCAAGCCTGTCCTATGTTGGTACACCTGGTTGAAGAAGGATGGATTGACGAAGAAATCACAAGGTTAACAATTACAAAATATTTAGAGCCACTATTGGAAAAATCTATAGATACGATTATTTTAGGGTGCACACATTTTCCTGTAGTTTCTGAGTTAATTCAGGATGTGGTGGGTTCTTCAATTACTTTAATTGATTCCGGAAAAGAAACAGCAAAAAAAGTGAAACAAATTTTGGATAAATCAGGTTTAAATGTAAATGATAAATCAGAAGGAAATTTTAGCTTTTATGTAAGCGATATTCCTGATAAATTTGATGAAGTTGGTACTTTGTTTTTAGGTCGTCCGGTAGTGCAAGCCACACATGTAGATTTTGATAATTTTCTTATGGAACAGGGTGAAAAGATTTACGAGCCCTTGCGGAGAAACTCTTAAGTTCTGTAATATTCAATATCCACTGGGAGATTAATAGAATGTTAAAATATATAATACTAGTAATATTAGCTTTGAGCCCATTAATTGTAAATGCATCGGGTACTTCCGGATTTGAATTCTTAAGAACAGATTTCAGTCCGCGATCCAGTTCTATGGCAGGCTCATATGTTGCCATGAGATCGGATGTTAATGGTCTGTTTCACAATCCTGCGGGATTAGCATATTCTGAAGAAAGACAATTCATGGTAAATTACCTGGGTTATTTACTAGATATAAATGGTGGATCTATAGGTTTTACTCAGCAAATTGAAAATATTGGCCGGCTAAGCGGAGCAATTATATATTTTGATTATGGAAATTTTGATGAAACGGATGAATTCGCAGTTTCTACCGGGAGAAATTTCGGTGCTTCAGACTTGGCTTTTGCAGTATCTTTATCAAATTATCTTGAAGACAGGTTTGCTTATGGAGTAACACTTAAATATGTGCACTCTAAAATAGATGTGTTTTCTGCAAGTGCTTTTGCATTTGATTTTGGATTAATTTATGAAGCGCCTTTTCAAGATGATTTATTTATTGGTTTTTCAATGTTAAATGTTGGTAGTGCAATAAGTGCTTTTCAATCGACTGAAGAAAGACTGCCTTTATCAATTAATTTTGGCGTCTCAAAAAAATTAGAACATTTACCTTTAGTATTGAATGCAAGCATTAAAAATATTAACGAAGTCGAAAGTACAATATTAGACAGGATTGAAAAGTTTTCAATTGGAGGAGAATTTACTTTATCCAGTAAATTAAGGCTGAGACTTGGATACGACAATAATTTACATAAAGATTTAGAAACAACCAATGGAGCAGGATTCTCAGGCGTATCCCTTGGTTTGGGATTTATCTTTTGGGAAAATTTCAGGTTTGATTACGGATATTCTTCGATGGGTGATTTAGGGGGGCTTAATAGAATAGGCTTGAGTGGTACTTTGTAAAATTCTATAAAGAATTATCTTTTTAATATTTATCAGAAAATAATATTTTTCATCACTTTCATATAAAATTATTTATAATTAGATTTATATATTAAGAAATTTTAACTCACCCCTTGATCCCCTCTCTTAAATATAAGGGAGTGGAAAAACTGATTTATCAGGGTTGGGGAGGGTTAAAAGAAAATGTTTACATCAAGTATTGAACTATGTTTATAGATTTTGCCAGAATACAGGTTAAAGCGGGACAGGGCGGAAGCGGATGTGTTAGTTTCCGTCGTGAAAAATTTGTGGCCAAAGGTGGACCTAATGGAGGTGACGGGGGCAGAGGAGGCAGTGTATTCCTTGTTGGAGATAGAAATTTAAATACCTTAATCAATTTTAGATATAAAAAAAAATTCAGTGCCGGTCGTGGTCAGCATGGAATGGGGTCAGATAAAAGAGGCAAAAAGGGTAACGATATATTTATAAAAATACCTTTGGGGACATTGATCAAAGATGTGGAAACGGGTGAAATATTTGCAGACATTGTTGAAAACAATCAAAAACATATTATAGCAAAAGGTGGCAGAGGTGGCAGAGGAAATGCCCGATATGTAACATCCACTAACCGGGCGCCACGTGATTGGGAAGTGGGAAGACTGGGAGAAGAAAAACATCTGGAACTTGAGTTGAAATTAATAGCGGATATTGGTCTTGTTGGATTACCAAATGCCGGAAAATCAACACTGTTATCGGTTATTTCTTCTGCCAAACCAAAAATTGCTGATTATCCCTTTACAACATTGGAACCAAACTTAGGCATTGTACAATTTACCGAATTCAAAAGTTTTGTTGTAGCCGATATCCCGGGATTAATAGAGGGAGCTCATGAAGGAAAAGGATTGGGACACCGATTTTTAAGACATATCGAGAGAACAAGATCTTTGGCTTTTTTAATTGACTTATCAGATGAAAATCCTAAAGCTACTTTTAAAACATTATGGAATGAATTGAAAGAGCACAGTTCTATTTTAGTGAATAAACCATATATTATATTGCTTACCAAATCTGACATAGTACAATCAGAAAAAAAGAAAAAATCGGTTAAGTTTAAAGAAAAAGCAATATCAATTTCTTCTGTAACCGGTAATAATATAGACTTAGTTAAAAAAGAATTTTATTTATTAACAGAAAAAGCTAAAGAGCTGGAAAACAGTGAGCAAGTTTAGTTTAGAATCATTACTGCGCTTATATTCCATTCCGGGAATCGGAGCGGCAAGAATGCGAAATTTGTTAGCTGCGTTTGAATCTCCCGATGAAGTGTTGGAAGCCTCCACTCAAAGATTGATGCAAATCCAGGGGATAGATAAGAAAATTGCCCTGAATATCAAAAATGGTATAAATGATGAATTCATAAACAAACAACTATCTCAAATTCAAAAAGATAACATAGATATTATGTCATATTGGGATGATAATTATCCGGAAAGCTTAAAAAAGATTTATGATCCCCCGGCATTTCTTTTTATAAAAGGTTCAATATTACAAGAAGATAATCTCTCAATTGGGATAGTGGGTTCTCGCGTAACTTCTATCTATGGTAAAAATGTAACAGAACAATTTGCCATGGAACTGGCAGAACTTAAATTTACCATTATTTCCGGCATGGCTCGCGGCATAGACACTGTGGCGCATAAATCTGCATTAAAAGCAGGCGGCAGAACAATTGCCGTTCTTGGATCAGGCATTGATTATATTTATCCCCCAGAAAATAAAAAATTATTTGAACAGATTGTTGAGAATGGAGCAGTTATATCCGAATACCCTCTTGGTACTTATCCCGATGCAGGTAATTTTCCGCGTCGGAACAGAATTATTAGTGGTTTAAGCCTTGGGGTGTTAATTACAGAAGCAGGAGCAAAAAGCGGAGCATTGATCACTGCCTTTCAAGCACTTGAACAGAACCGGGAAGTGTTTGCAGTTCCGGGTCCGATAAATTCAGGAAAAAGCACCGGCTCTAATCAATTGATTAAAGAGGGAGCTAATCTTGTACAAAGCGTGCAGGATATCATCAGGGAACTAGAAAACCAGGTAGAAATTCGAATAAAAAAACCAGAGAAAAAACAACCAAAACTTTATGGGCTAGAAAAAATAGTATTCGATCTATTGGAAAATGAACCACAACACGTGGATGCTCTGGCAATTAAATCCGGAAAATCTGTACCGGAAGTTTTAACTGTTTTATTAACTTTGGAATTAATGAGCGTGGTTAAACAAATGTCAGGAAAAATGTTTATTCAATGCTGATGTTATTTTATGAGAGTTTGACATAATCTATTTTTAAATAATTACAAAAAACTTCTTTCATATTTTATCTGAATATCTTTTACAGCAGGTATCACTTCAGAAATTTTCTCATGCAGTGATTTTTTTATTTCAATCTTCTCAGTGGATTTTATTTCACCTTTCAAAACTAAATCAAACAATAGATTTGAATAATCCTCTTCGCCAATCAAACGCAAATCATGAAAACTATCTATTCTCTTATCTTCATTAATGAAGTTATCAATTATGTTTTCAATTTTTAAACTCAGTGCTGATGGTGGTATAACCGGATCGAGATGAATAGTTGTATAAATATTTAATTGTTCTTCAATGGTGTTTTCAATATTATCTGCAATAGTGTGTGCTTCGGAAAGGGTTAAATTTGCAGGAATTTCCATGTGCAAGGAGAGCAGTTTTTGTTCACCGTATTGATGCACAATCAGATCATGAATATTCTTAACATGCTTCTCATTTAGTACAATATTTTTTATTTCATTAATAAGAGATTCATTGGCAGATTCGCCCAATAACTGGTCTATTGATTTTTTGGCAATATCCCATCCTAAATATATGATATACACTCCTATCAGCAATCCTACAATTCCGTCAAAATATATAAAACCGTACTTTGAGGCAATTAATGCAATCACCACCAATAAAGAAGAAATAGCGTCACTCCTGTGGTGCCAGGCATCTGCCTCAAGGGCAAGTGATCCGATTTTTTTGCCTAAGAAGTTTGAAAATTGCCCAAGCCACTCTTTAAAAAATACAGTAATAAAAATAATAATTATAGGCATCCAGTCCATAAAAACCGGTTGCGGAGATAATAGTCTTTGAACTGAATGCTGAATTAATTCTATTGCGCTAACACCAAGTAATACAGCAACGATTAAAGTTGCGATTTGCTCCATACGTCCATGTCCAAACGGATGTTCTTTATCCCCCGGCTTCTTGCTGATTTTAAAACCTATAATAATGATTATCGACGTGGCCATATCGGAGAGAGTATGGATAGCATCTGCCATTAAGGAAATACTTCCATAAATCAAAGCAATTACTATTTTAATAATTCCAAGAAACAGATTTATAAAAATACTAATCCAGCCTTCCAGAGTACCATATTGTGAACGAACAACAGGATCTGAAACCTTCTCATAATTATTTATAAATTTTTTAACGAGAAATTTTGAAAAGGAAGAATTCAATTTTCTTGCACCCGATAAGATTCAGTAACTCGAATTATGCTCCAAACAAGAAGTGCTATGGAAGGGATGAGAATTATAGGATTGACATGATCTCCCACTAAGTACCAATCCAATTCCGTATCAAGACTTAAATTAATAAAAAGAAGGGATAAAAAGTTATTTAATCCGTGGGCAATAATACCCGGAATAACCGAGTCGGTCCTCCAAGCTAAAAAACCGATGATTACTCCCATAATAAAAATTTGTACTGCCCAAAATGGATTAGCGTGAATTAATGTCCAGCTTAAACTGGTTAAAATTACTGCACGAGTAACATCTCCTTTGTTTTCCAAGGTTACCTGCAAAAATCCTCTAAATAATAATTCTTCTGCTATTGAGGCTATTATAACCGTACCAAGAAGAAGAATTACCCAATCAAATATTGAATGTGCAATCATTACCTTAAGTAATTCATTCATAAATTCAGGCATAGGAATAAACATTTGAATAAGTCTGTCTAATTCATCACCCACGATTCCAATGGTAAATCCAATTAACAGGCTGTATTGAATAATTTCATTAGATACAGGTTTAAGCCTGAACAATGTAACAATGTCATATTTTTTTTGACGGATATATAATGTTGGGATAACAAAGAATAAAATACCGCCAATGATGTAAAAAAACCTGTTACTGTCATCTGTAGAGAAATCAATATCAAAAATCGAACTGATTACAGTTAACGCAATTGCAAAAATAATGATGCTACCAAATGCCACAAGAATTACAACTAATGCTTCTACCGGTTCTGGGAATTTCTTTTGTTTATCCATAATTAGTTTGAAATTTCCTGTTTCAAAGCCTGTTCAAGTATAGTTAATTCTGATTTTAGTTTTCTAAACTCATTAAATGATAGTGATTGTATTCCATCAGAAAGTGCTTTTTCAGGTTCAGGATGAATTTCAATCAACAAACCATTTGATCCTGCCACCAATGCAGCTTTTGAAAGGGGTAATACTAAATTTCTTTTACCTGAAGCATGACTGGGATCAACAATTAGTGGAAGGTGGGTTAGTTCATTGATAACCGGGATTGCAGCTATATCAAGCATATTTCTGGAATGATCATTAAAACTACGTATACCACGTTCACATAAAATTACCTGATCGTTTCCTTCGCTTAGAATGTATTCTGCTGAAAGTAAAAATTCTTCAATTTTCGCAGAAAATCCACGTTTAAGTAAAACAGGTTTTTTCAATTCACCGGCTTTTTTAAGTAAAGGAAAATTTTGCATGCTTCGTGAGCCGATTTGTATTATATCAACATATTCTGCAACTTGATCAATAGCGACAATATCCATTGCTTCAGAAACTATTATTAATCCTGTTTCTTGTTTTACTTTTCCTAATAATTTTAATCCTTCAATTCCAAGTCCCTGAAAACTATAAGGAGATGTTCGGGGTTTAAATGCGCCACCTCTTAAGAATTTTATATTATTTTCAACTAAAAATTCAGCAATTTGAAATATTTGTTTTTCATTCTCAACAGAGCAGGGGCCTGCAATAAGAGAAAAATCTTTTTCACCAATTAAATTACCATCTATATTAATTATGGTGTCATTGGGATGACCTTCGCGGCTGGCAAGCTTGTAAGACGCTGAAATATTTTTTACTGTTTTTATGCCCTGCATCGATTCTATTTCAGGAATATCTATATTTTCAGATTGCAATAATATCAATGTTTTTGAGTTTCCATTGTTTACAAACTGAGATTTATTTCCTGAACTATGTATATATTCTAAGACAGAATCAATCTGATTTTTCGTTGCGGATTCAAGAAATGATATTAGCATTTATTTTTAGACTATAATATTTTGATTCACTATGATTGATGCTTGACCAATAATTTGGTTACAATTAATTTTTTATATTCTTTGCCTGGTATAAATGATTCAAAATTATACCCGTGGTAACAGATAAATTTAAAGATTCTAATTTACCTGCTCCTGTAATAGTTATTTTTTTGTTTAATAATTGTGTTGCTGAATTTGTCAAACCATTAGCCTCGTTGCCGAAAAATATAATATTTTTATCAGATACTTTCCAGTTGCTTAATTGTATTCCTTTATCTACTGTTGTACCAATGCATTCATAATCTTTATTTATTCCGAAATTTGAAATTATATCCAAGTCTACATCTAAATATAGCTTAACAATAAATATTCCACCGGCAGTTGCTCTTACAACTTTTGGATTAAAGGGGTCTACACTGCTTGGGCTTATAAGGATATGTTCAACTCCAAACCAGGCCGCAGATCGTATGATTGTACCCAAATTTCCGGGATCTGAAATGTTTTCCAAGAAAATACATTGATTGCTCGTAATATTTGAAACATCCGAGTTTTGAAAATAATTTAGGGACATCACAAACAATATTCCTGAAGGCGATTTTGCATCTGATAGTGATTTGAATAATTTATCAGTGCATTTATAAACAGATATTTTACTTTTTTTACAAAAACTAAAAACTTCAAAATGGTTGGGGCTATCAATAAAACTTTCATTTAAGATGACTTCCAAAATATTTTTGGAATTTGAAGCCAATGCTGCGGAAAATAATCTGAAACCTTCGCATAAATATTCTTTAGATTCGTAGCGGTATTTTTTTAATTTTAATTTGTTTAATGCTTTGATTTTTGCCTGAGATAATTCTGAAATGATTGAATACATCTGTATTATTAGTTTTATTTAGGATCAGAATTAAAATAATTAGATAGGTATTTAATTATATTTTCGAATTTAATATTTGACTGATTTCCACTTTCCATTTCTTTTACACTAAATTCATGGCTGTTTATTTCATTTTCCCCCAGCATTAGTACAATTTGTGCTTTTTGTCGGTTGGCATCCCTCATTTGGGCTTTAAGGCTTCTGGATAAAAAGTCTTTATCCGCACTGAATCCTTTTTTCCTTAAATAGAAAAGCCATTTCTGTGATTCCCGGGAAGCATCTGAACCCAAAGTGGCAATATATATCTGCAAAGGCAGGAATTCATTTTTCAGCAAATCCTGGGCGTCCATAACCATCATAAGCCGTTCAATACCGGAAGCGAATCCAACGGCAGGAGTTGGAGGACCTCCTAATTCTTCACAAAGTAAATCATATCTTCCACCTCCGCAGATGGCGTCCTGTGCTCCCAGATCATCACTGGTTATTTCAAATACAGTTTTTGTGTAGTAATCCAAACCTCTAACCAAATAGGGATTTATTGAATATTTTATTTCAAAATCAGCAAGACTTTGTTTAACATAATCAAAACTGGTTTGACAATCTTCGCACAAATTATCGATTAATTTTGGAGCCTTGTTATTTAATTCGCGGCAATGATTTTTCTTGCAATCCAAGACTCGCATTATATTTGTATTAAATCTTTGCTGGCAGTCATTACAATATTCTGATATAATGGGTTTCAGGTAGGATTTCAGCTGCTTTTTGTATGGCTCTCTGCATGTAAAATCGCCAACACTATTTATCCTTAAATTTAAACCTCGTATTCCAAGTTTGTTATAGACTTCTAGCGCTAATAATATAACCTCTAAATCCAAATCAGGTGAGTTCGAACCAATGGCTTCGGCGCCAAATTGATTGAATTGACGTAACCTGCCGGCCTGTGGGTTTTCTTGTCTAAAAAGTGAAGAAATATAGTATAGTTTATTTAATGGTGATTGAGAACCAAGATTATTTTCCAAATATGCTCTTATTACAGGAGCAGTCATTTCAGGTTTCAATGTTATGCTCTTTTTACCACGATCCAAAAATGTGTACATTTCTTTAGAAACGATATCTGTTTCTTGTCCGATACTTCGTGCAAAAAGTTCAGTTTTTTCAAGAACCGGTGTGCGGATTTCTTTATAATTAAAAGATAACATACATTCTTTAATCGTATTTTCTATATACTGCCAACTATATGATTCCTGAGGAAGAATATCCTGCGTTCCCTTTATCCTGTTATATTTGGCCAATACCTTATCTCCTTAAAATTTCATCAAAGAATTGAAAAAATTCTCAATATTATAATTTACAAAATTAATGCAATCGGAGGAATTATTCTTTTTTTTATTAAAGTAATTATCAATTGCTTTTTGGTGACAACGAATAATGTAATTTATAGCTTTGTTCTGACGCCAATTTTTTTAAAATGTTAAGTTTCTGGTAGCCGTTTTTTCTTATTTCAATATTATGTTTTCCCGCACTCAATATAAGTTTATCAATTGGTGTCTTACCAATAAAGCGATTGTTAAGATATACTTCAGATTCAATTGGATTTGTTGAAATTGTTAAGTTTACAGTGTTGTTTTTTTCCGGTAGAGAAATTTTTTGATATTTTTTTTCAGCCGGGTTTAAATATATATTTGATGAATATACACCATATTTACCTGATCCAATAATTTCTAATTCATGGTTACCCGGTAAAATATTTGAAATCTGAATTTCACCGTTTTCTGAAGAACCGGCAAGTTTATCATCCAATACAACATTGAATTCTCTTGAATTCGATTTAATCGATAAGTGAGAAAATCGTTCATTTACAAAGAAACGATTGACGTTTATTAATGAAAAGAAAAAAAGCACAATTAATACTATAATTGAAATCCATGATGCAACAGGCTTTACTGATTTATATAAGTTAGAATGAATGGTAGCTGTTTGTTCAATTTTTTCATAGTGCGTGATAAATTCTGTAATAATACTTTTATTGTCTGTCTGTACTTGCCACGGTAAGTACCTATTAATGTCCCTGATTAGTTCTGTAGCATTTTTATAGCGTTTATCCCTATCTCTATGCAGACACTTTTTTATAATTTTTACCAATTTTAATGGGAGATCACTACGATATTTCATCGGAGAAACAAATTTCCCTTTTGAAATTTTAGCGAATATTTCAGTATTTGTATCTCCTGAATAAGGTTTAAAACCGGTAATAATTTCATAAAATAATACGCCAAGTGAATAAATATCACTCTGATTATTTATTTTTTCTCCATTAGCCTGTTCAGGTGACATATAGGATGGAGTGCCAATAATCATTCCGGTTATGGTTAATTTTGAAGGCGCTTCATCTTTAGCCACACCAAAATCTATTAATTTTATTTCTCCTTCTTTAGATATTAAAATATTACTTGGTTTAATATCTCGATGAACCACATTTTTATTGTGAGTGTATTCTAAACCTTTGGCAATTTCACGAATCAATAATGCTGAGATTATTGGAGAAAGAGGAGACATATAATCCAAAATATCATGAAGATCATAACCATCCACATACTCCATTATTAGGTAATAAGTACGCCCGTGATAAATAAAATCATAAATGGAAAGTACGTTTTCCTGAGACAAAGATGCTGAGACTAAAGCTTCTTTTTTAAATCTTTCAATAATTTCATTATTAGGATCTTTTAGTTTTTTTACTACTACAGTTCTATTTAAAGAAGGTTGGACTGCTTTATAAATAATTGCCATTCCGCCTTCGCCAATCTTTTCGATTATTTTAAAACTACCAACTTTTTCAACATCTATAATGCGTGGCATATTATTTACCGGGGATAGTTTTGGTTAAAAGTTTTTTTATCGACAATTTAATTCGTGGCATAATAAAAGGGGATTATTTAATACCTTTTGCATTGCTAACTGGGAGTGTAATTAAAATTCCGGATCCGGGATCATCTAAACAACCGCAAATTTGTTCAATACCCTGAATAACAGATTTTATTTTTTCTTCATGCAGAACTGTAAAAATAGTTTTATTGCCGGGACGACTTTCTTGCATCAAATTTCTAAAACCGGCAAATATCGGAATGTCATGGGCAAGAATTCTTCCCATGCCGATACTATCAATTATTGTGGCCCCGGTGATATCCAATTCAAGGAACATTTCCAGGATTTCTTCCAAATGTTCCTCTTTGTTTAAAATAAAAAGTAATAACTGCATCAGTCTATTTCAAAGAAATAATTCTCTTCTTCTTCGATAAAATTCAATGCTTCTTCAGCATTATTACTTTCAATTAGTTGTTGTCTTAATTCCTCATTGCTCATAAGCCTGGAAATTCTGCTTAACAATTTTATGTGTAAACCTGGATTGTTTTCCGGGCCAACAAGTAGAAAAACAATTTTTACTGGCTTTTTATCAATGGATTCAAAGTCAAGTCCCTCAGGATTAATACCCAAAGATACGGCAAAATCCGGGCTATCATTGTGTTTACAATGTGGAATGGCGATACCATTTCCCACACCTGTAGTCATAATTTTTTCCCTATCGATAACTGCCTGGAATATGGATTTTTCATTTGTTATTGATTTTTTTCCTATAAGAACTTTTATCAATTCTTTAATTGTTTCATCCCTGTTTTTCCCTGTCAATGGAATTTTTATTAAATCCTTATGTAATACATCGGTTAGACGCATGAAAATCCTCCAAATAAAGTTGCGCTAAATTTATGTAAAATTGGTTAAAATGCCAAGTATTTTTTGGTTGTTGTAATTGACAAAAAATTGGGTGTTTAGTAAATTAAAAATCTGTACTTAGGAGTCCTTATTTGAAATTTTCTGATTTTATACAAGAAGAGAATATATTACGTAATTTATCTGGTAAAAATAAATTAGAAGTAATAGAAGAATTGCTTAATCACATGCATAAACTAGGTGTGGTGTCAAATTATGAAACTGCGTTAAATGATATTTTGGTAAGAGAAAAACATTTAAGTACGGGGCTGGAGAATGGAATTGCTATTCCACATGCTAAAACCGAAGGTGTTGAAAAATTATCAATCGTATTTGGCATAAAGAATGCCGGGATTGATTTTGATTCTCTTGATGCAAAACCGGCTAAATTAATTTTTTTGGTACTTTCTCCTAAAAATACTTCCGGTCCACATATTCAAGCATTGGCATTAATATCAAGAAACTTAAGTATAAGCAAAAATCGTGATAGTCTTAACTCAGCTAACTCTGCTAACGAAATTGCTAATATATTTTCTTCATTTAGTTGAATATGGATACAAACATATATCAATCTGAAGGGATTCAATCATTATTGCAAAATATAAATGATGCAATTTATGAATCTTCTGAGGTTGGCAATACTCCCCAATTATTCGAACCAATAAATTATATAAATAATCTGCAAGGCAAACGACTTCGACCTTTATTGTTGATTTTAAGTGGATTGTCGTTGGATGGAAAATTGGATTCATTACTCTATCCGGCTGTCGCAATTGAGTTATTGCATAATTTTACACTCGTTCATGATGACATAATGGATAATGATGATGTTAGGAGGGGAAAACCCACAGTGCATGTCAAGTGGGATTTGGGTACGGCTATCTTAGCGGGAGATGGATTACTGGGCTTAGCTTATCGAAAAATATTACTTACTCCGGATGTGAACCAGGCTCAAATAGCCACATATTTTACTAATGCACTAATAGATATATGCGAAGGTCAGGCAATGGATAAAATGTTTGAAACCAGGCAGAGTGTATCGGAAAAAGAATATTTGGAAATGATTAATAAAAAAACAGCTGTTTTAATTCAATTAGCCTGTCAACTAGGTGCAATTACAGCAGGCGCTTCTAAAGACATTCAAAATAAATTTAGTGTATTTGGGTATAACATCGGAATGGGATTTCAAATTCAGGATGATTTGTTAGACATAATAGCTGATGAATCTAAACTTGGAAAAAAGGTTGGCAGCGATTTAGCGATGAATAAAAAAACCATCCTTACTACTAAACTTATTCAATCGGGGCAATTGAAAGAAAACATTAAAGATGTGGATAAATTCAAAAAATATTTGGAAAAATCAGGTATCACGGATGAAGTATCTGAAATGGTAGAAAACTATTTTAGTTCTGCCTATGAGCTATATGACGTATTGCCGGACAATAAATACAAATCAATGTTGATAGACTTAACGGATTATATAAAAAACCGTGAAAAATAATGAAATGGATTTTTTTAATTATTTTTGTTTTTTTCTTACATGCTTGTCACTCCGCAGCTAAGTATAAAGCAATAAAAAATTCCCGTCAAAGTAGTACTCAAAATTATTCTCGCAATAATATAGAACTTAAAGGATTCATAAAAGGCTGGATAGGAGTTCCCTACAAATATGGTGGAATGAGCAAAAGAGGTATCGATTGTTCAGGATTTAGTTTTACAGTTTATCAAAAACTTTATAATTATAATTTACCGAGGACTGCGCTTGATCAATATAAATCCGGAAGAAAAATCAGAACAGGACAACTCACAGAAGGTGACCTGGTTTTTTTCAGGGGAGTAAGGGGCGCGGGAATTGACCATGTGGGTGTGTACTTGGAGGATGGTAAATTTGTACATGCCAGTACCAGCATTGGCGTCACCGTATCAGATTTATCGGAAGAATATTATAATATAAGATATGTTGGCGCTTGTCGATATTAATTAAAAATGGATAAGTCATTATATTTATTATTGGATAAATTTTTAATATTTTTCCATACATTTTTTATTTTATTCAATCTTTTTGGCTGGATTTGGATACGAACCCGGAAATTAAATTTAATATCACTGTTAACAGTTGCATTTTGCTGGTTAATTTTAGGATTTTGGTATGGCCTGGGATATTGTCCGTTGACTGATTTGCACTGGCATGTCAAATCTATAATTGGTGAAAATGATGTGCCTTATTCATACATAAAATACTTGGTTGATTATTATTTTAATACTGACAGTAATCCGGTTGTAATCGATTACCTTACAGCTATTTCATTAGTTGGAGCATTAATGATATCGATTTATTTAAATTTTAAGAAAAAAACTTTTTCAGAATTTTTTAAATATTCTGTAAAAAGTCAGAAAAATGTTTGAAAATCAAGATATTAAAGATTTTTTTTTATAAATTTCTTTAAAACAACTCGCCAGACAAAATTATAATTGAATAATTAATAAAATTGAGAAATTAGGTTTAATCAAGTTTTTGCTTTGTACAATTTAGAATAGAAGGCAGGGAACATGTTGAGTATATTATTAACTCTATTTATTGCTTATTTGATAGGATCATTACCTACTGCATTAATTGCCGGAAAATTATTAAAAAAAATAGATATTCGTGAACATGGCAGCGGTAATGCCGGAGCGACCAATGTTTTTCGTGTCCTTGGATGGAAAGCAGGATTGGTAGTTTTGTTTATAGATATGTTTAAAGGGTTTGCTTGTGTTTGGTGGGTGCCGAGCATAGCTGTAGTTAATCCTGAAAATTTAATTTATATTCAAATTCTTGCAGGAATTGCTGCGATTACCGGACATATATGGACAATATTTGCCAGATTTCGCGGTGGCAAAGGAGTCGGAACAGCCGCTGGAGTTTTCCTTGGATTACAGCCAGGACCGGTTATTATATGCCTGATTATTTTTATCGGTGTAGTATATAAAACAAAATACGTATCTCTTGGCTCTATGATAGCTGCATTTTTATTACCAATAATTCTCTTAGTCCAAAAGTTTTTCTTGCTGGTTGAAATTCCAATGCCTATGATTGTTTTAAGTATATTATTGGCAGTATTAATAATTGTTACTCATCGCGCAAATATAAATCGTTTAATACAGGGAACAGAAAGTGAATTTTCTTTTGGAAAGAAAAAGGAGGAAAAGTGAAAGTAGGCGTTTTGGGAGCGGGAAGTTTTGGAACAACTTTAGCGCTGGTTTTAAATTCTAATAATCACGATGTAACATGCTGGTCTTTTGAAAAAAATACAGTCGATGATATTAAAGCAAAAGGCATAAATACAAAATTTCTTCCAGGGGTTGAAATACCTCGTGCAATAAATTTTACAACTGATCTCTATAAGACTGCCGGCAATAAAGATGTTATTGTGGTTGCCGTACCTTCTCAAGCTGTAAGAGAGGTATTATTAAAACTCGATAATAAATTTGATTCCAATTCCATTTGGGTAAATGTTGCCAAGGGTATAGAAAATAATACTTTATTAAGAATATCTCAGGTATTGAATGAAGCCGGTAAAATACCCGAAGAACAAATTGCGGTATTATATGGTCCCAGTCATGCTGAAGAGGTAAGTAGAAAAGTTCCAACAGCAATAGTAGCTGCAAGCGCCAGCCTGGAAACTGCGGGAAAAATCCAAAAATTATTCATGACGTCGTATTTCCGGGTGTATGCCAGCCAGGATGTTATTGGAGTGGAACTTGGTGGATCGCTCAAAAATATCATAGCTTTGGCAGCAGGAATATGCGACGGTGCAAATTTTGGTGATAACACAAAAGCTGCTTTGATTACCCGAGGACTCGTTGAGATTAATCGTATGGGGGTTAAACTTGGGGCAAACCCAAGCACTTTTGCAGGTTTATCCGGATTAGGTGATTTGGTTGTTACCTGTATGAGTCAGCATTCCAGAAATAGGTATGTCGGAGAACAGATTGGAAAAGGTAGAAAATTAGATGATATTTTAAGTGAAATGGCAATGGTAGCAGAGGGTGTAAAAACAACAAAATCAGCATACGATATAAGTATCAAAGAATCAATTGAAATGCCAATTACTGAACAAGTTTATAAAACATTGTTTGAAAATAAATCTCCAATTGAAGCAATGAAAAATTTAATGACAAGAGAATCAAAAATCGAGGATTGGGGTTCTTAAAATTAAACGCTTAAATTAAGTCTACAAAAAGGAGGAAAATTATGATAAAATCAATCCTTTTACCCGTAGATGGATCAGCCTACACAGAATCTGTTCTGAATCATGGCAAATATCTGGCTGAAAAACTGGATGCATTTTTAAGAGTAATAACAATAGTAGATGTTCGAACTTATGAATGGACGTTGAATGTAGGCTCTGAAGGATATATGCCTGTTGTTCCTGCAACGGTTTACCAGGATGAATCACATAAATTTCTTACTGAAAGAGCTGATGGATTAATCAAGAAAATATCGAATCATCTCAAAGACTCAAAAGTAAAATATGAGTGTGAAAGATTAGATGGTTCACCTGTAGAGTTAATTTGTGAATTGGGTCGTCAAGTGGATTTAATAATTATGGGAGCCCGGGGGGATTATGAAAAATGGGATGTAACAATATTAGGAGCTACAATTGAATCTGTATCCCGCCAATGTCAAACTCCACTAATGGTTGTTGATAAATCTTTTGATATTTTAAAAAATATTATAGTAGCGTACGATCAGAGCAATTACAGTAATAAATCGCTAAAACTTGCTGCTCATTTGGCTAGTGAATTAAGACTACCTTTTGAGGTATTATCCGTTGGGAATGAGGAAGAATTCAGAATGGAGTGCCTGGGAGAAGCGAAGAAATATTTGGAGCCATATAATCTTGAAACTCAATATCGACATGAAGCAGGTGATGCATCTGAAGTCATTGTTGAAGTTACTAAAAATGTTCCGGATTTTAGTCTACTTGTTATGGGTAGCTATGGACATTCAAGAATACGTGAAGCAATTTTAGGAAGTACAACTGTTGAAGTAATGCGAAATGCAGTTAAGCCTATATTGATGGTAAAATAGAATTATATTGTAAATCTGATAAATTTATTCCTTATAAATGTATGATTCAAAACAAATCTAATTAACAATTGTTTTGATACTTTCCTAAATCATCTTAATCAAAAAACAGGAGGATATATGTCGGGACAAATTATGACACTAACCAGGCATATTATTGAAGAAGGTAGGCAATACCCGGAAGCAACTGGTGAATTTACCGATTTAATGAACGATATTGCATTTGCAGCGAAATTGATTTCTTACCATACCAACAAAGCTGGTCTTTTAAATGTTTTAGGAGAAGCAGGTAAAATTAATGTTCAAGGTGAATCAGTAAAAAAACTAGATGTATTTGCTCATGAAACTATGGTTAGAGCACTTGATCATGGCGGGAATTTATGCGTAATGGCATCCGAAGAAGAAGAAGGTATTATTGCAATTCCTGAAGAATATCCGGTTGGAAAATATGTATGTATGTTTGATCCACTTGATGGTTCATCTAATATTGATGCAAACGTAAGCGTAGGAACCATTTTTAGTATTTTAAGAAGAATTACCCCCGATGGAACGCCAGGCACACTCGAAGATTGTTTGCAAGCTGGATATAAACAAATCTGTGGAGGATATGTGATTTATGGATCAGGAACAATGATGGTGTATACAACCGGTAATGGTGTCCATGGTTTTACATTAGATCCCAGTTATGGTGAATTTGTGTTATCCCATCCGAATATCAAAACTCCCAATAAAGGAAAAATCTATAGTGTTAATGAAAGCAATTTTGACTATTGGGATGAAAATGTTAAAAAATATATCAGACTTGTAAAATCAACTAACAAAGCTGAAGGCTTACCGCTGAATTCCAGATATATTGGATCATTGGTTTCCGATTTT